>DATHXP010000146.1:0-5324 GCA_035459605.1 Halomonas sp.
AGATAGTCCTGCTTGAGGTAGTGGCGAAACGCCTCGTCTTCCAGCGTGCCGGCGGCCAGCTGGCGCACGAAGTCGTGCTCGATGTAGGCGCGCCACTCGTCGGCGCAGGCTGCGGTCAGGTCGGTAAAGCGATAGCTCATGATATCTCCAGTCATTGGGCCGTGTAGTCAAGCCAATCCGGAGGGTGTGCAGGCGATGAGCGGAGGAGAAGGGGGGAAGGCGCGGGAGTGGATATATAGAGCATGGATGCCGGGCCTGCCGCCTGATTCCCTACGCCGGTACAGGTGTGGCCTTGCCGCACTTCACCCGGATCAGGTTCTACGGGACCAGCGCTAGCACTTCGGTTATCGTCACGATATCTCGAGTCTGCGCCATCTCAGCCGGTTTCACCGGCACCCCGTCAAGCGAGCCTTGAGTCTATCAGCTTGGTTCGTCAGTAACAGCCTTTGTCTTGGCGACGCCGGGTACGTCGCGGGGCGCGTTGGAAAGCGAGCCTCGCGCAAAGGACTGCACCGGCATGTCGCGCCGGCGCTCCGGCGGCGGGGCGTCGGGGCCGTTGGAAACAGCGAGAGCCCGCTGCGTTTGCGGCTGGCGAGGCGCGTGCTCTTGCATCCGCCTCGTCTTATTCAACACCGTCGGCGGCGCAACCTCCGAGGGCACCAGCAGCAGGCCGCGCTCGCGAAGGCCACGGCCAATCGTGAGGCTGCTGCTCCAGCGCACCAGCGCCGGGGCGATCAAAAGTCCCAGCCAGACCGGCGTCAGCCACCAGAAAAAACTCGCGGTGTAGGCCCAGGTCACACCACCCCAGAGCGCGCCGCCGAGCATGGCCGGCCAGGTATGGCGCAGGGATTCGCGCCAGCTCAGCGCGCGGCCGGCCCGGGACTGGGGGTTCCAGGCCACGCTGCGCCCGGCAAGGATTGCGACCACGAAGCGGCTGTGAAAGAGCATCATCAGCGGCGCGATCAGCATGGCAAACAGCGCCTCCAGCAGGGCGCTTTTGGTGAGTTGAGCGCGCCCGCCGAAGGCCTCGGGCGCCTGGCGCAGGGCCAGCAGCCATCCCAGCAGCTTGGGCATCAGCAGCAGGGCCAGGGTGCCGCCGAGCAGCGGCATGATCAGCGCCGGCGGTGCAATCGGCCAGTTGGGGAACAGCTGGGCGTCGGAGGTAAAGAAGTTGGGCTCGACCAGGGCGCGAATCAGGGCGTCGGCGGTGCTGACCGACAGGATCGCCAGCCAGATCAGCGACGCCAGATAGGCCAGCGCGCCGCACAGGAAGTGTACGCGGCTGAGCGGGTGCAGGCCGCGTCCGCCGAGCAGGCGCAGATGCTGCAAGTTGCCCTGTACCCAGCGGCGGTCGCGCTTGGCGTAGTCGAGGATATGGCTGGGCATTTCCTCGAAGCTGCCGCGCAGGTCCGGGCGCAGACGCACTTCCCAGCCGGCGCGACGCAGCAGCGCGGCCTCGACGAAATCGTGGCTGAGAATCTCGCCGCCCAGCGGCGGCTCGCCCGGCAGCAGCGGCAGCCCGCAGTGGTCGGTGAAGGCCGCGACGCGGATGATGGCGTTGTGGCCGAAGTAGTTGGCCGCATCGGCCTGCCAGAAGCTCATGCCGGTGGCCAGCAGCGGCGAATAGAGCTCGGCGGCGAACTGGTTGGCGCGGCCGAAGAGGCTGTCCTGATGTACCGGAATCGGCACGCTCTGGATGAGCCCGACGTGGGGTTCGTTCTCGATAGCCTCGATCAGCGCGAGCACGCAGTCGCCGCTCATCACGCTGTCGGCATCGAGCACCACCATGAAGTCGTAGCGGCTGCCCCAGCGCTGGCAGAACTCGCCCAGGTTGCCGGCCTTGCGTCCCGCGTTGCTGTCGCGATGGCGATAGTGCAGGCGACAGTGTCCGGCCAGCCGCCGCTGCAGGGCGGCCATGGCGGCGTGCTCGCGAGCCACCACGTCGGCATCGGTGCTATCGCTGAGCACGAAGGCCTCGATGACCCGCTGGCCGGTGTCGGCCGGCAGGTCGAGGCAGGTGGCTTCGAGCCCCGCGACCACGCGCTCCACGTCTTCGTTGTGGATCGGCACGGCGAGCACGGTGCGCGAATTGGCGGGATGCCTGACGGCGTGGCCGGAACGCCGAGATCGCCTGGTTAGCGTCAGCGGATCAATCTTCAACAGAGCCAGAACAAAGCCGATCAGCCCGCTCCAGAAGGCGATCACGATCCAGCCGAAGGTCACGGTGAACAGCGCCTGGATCAGCAGCTCCAGCGGAGTAAGTCCCCCGGCTTGCAGAATGCGAAACATGGTCCAGGCCCCCAGGGCGGTGCTGGCCGCTACCAGCAGCGCGAATCCCCAGCGACGCGTGCGCCGCCAGGGCAGCGGCTTGGCTGTTGGCTTCGCTGTCGGCAGCGAGGTCGGATCGGGTTCAGCGGCGCTCATCGGGATACCACACCAGGTTCCAGGTTTCGCTCAGCACCTGATCGTTGAGGGTCAGCGCCAGGCGCATGTCGGCCGGAAGGTTGTCCTTGGGGGCCAGACGAAAACTGATGCGCCAGGTGTTGCCGTCGGGCAGCTGCTGGGCGTGCGGCTCGATGATCTCGCCGTTGGAGACGCTGATGCGCGGCGTCAGCGGCTGGTCGGCGGCGAGTCCTTCGAGCGCCGGACCCTGGAAGTCGACGATGAACTGGCGACGCCGGGGCGGCGGCGGGTTGTCCTGACCGGGAACCGCTCCCCAGCCCTGGCGCGTGCGCACCACATGCGCCAGCTGCTGGTCGGGCAGCCGGTCGCCCAGGGTTGTCAGCCGGTAGCGAAAGTGGCGCGACTGGCCGGCCTCCAGGGGCGTTTCAGGCACCCAGTAGGCGGTGATGTTGTCGTTGGTCTCGCTGTCGGTGGGAATCTCGATCAGCTCCACGCTGCCCTTGCCCCAGTCGCCGAGCGGCTCGACCCACTGGCTGGGGCGGCGCTCGTAGCGGGCTTCGGCATCCAGGTAGGCGTCGAACTCCCCGGGGCGCTGAAGCAGGCCAAAACCGCGCGGCGACTCGTCCTGCAGGCGCGACACGTGCAGCTTGGCCGGGTTGGTCAGTGGGCGCCAGATCCACTCGCCGGTACCGGTTCGCATGGAAAGCCCGCTGGAGTCATGTACGCGCGGACGGTAGTCGTCGACGGGCACGTTGCCGAGCTCGCCGTGCATGAACATGCTGGTCAGGGGGGCGATGCCGAGCTTGTTGATGTCCTTGCGGGCGAACAGCCGCGCCTCGGTGTCGACCTCGGTGTGCCGGCCCGGGCGGATATCGAAACGATAGGCACCGGCAAGCGACGGGCTGTCGAGCAGCGCATAGAGGGTGATTTCGCTGGCGCCGGACGCGGGCTCGACCAGCCAGAACTCGCGAAAGGCGGGAAACTCTTCGCCCTGGGGCTCAGCGGTATCGATTGCCAGCCCGCGGGTCGAGAGCCCATAGGCCTGATCGCGTCCCACCATGCGAAAGTAGGACGCGCCGAGAAAGACTATGAATTCATCGCTGTATTCGCCGCTGTTCAGCGGGTAATGCAGTCGAAAGCCGGCGTAGCCCAGATCGTCGGTGGTGAGGTCGACCAGGGGGGCGGCGTTGTCGTCATAGCGAAAGCGCGACGGCTCGAACGGCAGGTGCTGCACCTTGCCCTGGGCATCGACGAGGTTGAGGCTGACCGGCTGGTCATAGAGAAAGCCGGGATGAAACAGCTGGACTTCGAACAGGTGATCGTCGTCGCGCCATATTGCCTGGTCCGGCCGAAAGCGGATCTGCCGATAGGTGTCGTAGTCGAGCTCGGCAAGCTCCTTGGGCAGAGCGGCGTCCGGCGGCGAATAGGGGGCCTCGGCGGTACGCTCGGCTCGCTCGCTGATCGCGTCGAAGAGTGAGCTTTCGCCGGCCTCGGCCAAGGCGTCGAATGCCAGCAGGCTTCCCAGCGTGGCGGCCAGCACGCGTGTCGGTAACGTCATTTCAGTGCGTCTCCTTGCAATCCCGCCGGCTGTCCCCGCGCAGGCCGGATCAGGAGGTCTGTGCCGTTATCGTTATGGCTATAGGGCCAATTATTCATCTTTGTTGTTGATTGGTGCCGTAGCTATTGGTTCCCTGTCGGCGTCAGGCGACGGCCGGTCGCGGCGCCAATGCGAACTGGCGGGCAAGGTAAGCAATGGGTCTGGTAAAAAATTGGAAATGGTTTCCATAAAAAGCTTGTGCGGTTATGATAGGGGCTCATGTTTTACTCTCTGGAGCCTGCCATGAGTTTTTACGTTTACCTTTCCGGCGAGATTCATACCGACTGGCGCGACGAGATTCGCCGTGGCGCCGAGGCCGCCGGGCTTGATATCGTCTTTACCTCGCCGGTGACCGACCACGACGCCAGCGATGCCGCCGGCGACATGCTGGGCGAGGAAAGCCAGCAGTTCTGGCGCGATCACAAGTCCGCCAAGGTCAACGCGATTCGCACCCGTACGCTGATCGAGCAGAGCGACCTGGTGGTGGTACGCTTCGGGGATAAGTACAAGCAGTGGAACGCGGCCTTTGACGCCGGCTACTGCTCGGCCCTGGACAAGCCCTACGTGACGCTGCACGCCGAAGACATCGTTCACCCGCTCAAGGAGGTCGATGCCGACGCCATGGCCTGGGCGACCACCACCGATCAGGTGGTCGAGATCCTGCGCTACGTCACGGCGGCATAGGACCAGCCGCCTCTGGCAGCGACGATGCTGATAGGGCGCTGTTTTAGAGATAGCTAAAAAAAGATGGGGCTAGCCGATGCTAGCCCCGTCTTTATTTCAGGCATAGGTTCCGCCGTGGCGTACGGCTGCAGTGTTCCCGGTCAGACGGTCGCGCGTGCGGGTCAGCTTTGCCGGGCCAGCCGGGCTTCAAAATTGCGCACTTCCGAGGCGGCGGCGCCCGCCAGAGAAAAGCCGGTCATATTGCCACCGCTGTAGTGGATATAGGTGTCGTTATCCTCACCTTGGGGTATCCATTCACCGGGCACCTGCGGCGGATAAACGGCCAGCGGCAAGCATGGCGTCTTGATCACGATGGCCGAGCTATGGCCTGCATAGTGCGCCTCATGCCCGGCCAGAGCAGACCCGACCACCTCTGCCTGGGCGCGCAGCGGCTGCACGTAAGGCGTTAGCCGCCCACGGTGTTCGATGCAGTCACCCAGCGCAAATATAGCCGGGTCCGAGGTTCGCAGCTGATCATCCACCAGGATGCCGCTGGCGATGCTCAAGCCTGCCTGCTTGGCCAGGCGCGTGTTGGCCTTGAGCCCCAGGGCGCTGATCACCACGTCGGCGACAATCTCTTCACCGCTGCTGAGCGTCGCCT
>DATHXP010000147.1:0-1572 GCA_035459605.1 Halomonas sp.
CACGCTGTTTCGTGAGACCAGCTCGCTATAGCGCCCCTGATCGATAATCTGGCCGGCCTCCAGTAGATAAATACAGTCGCACTGTTTTACGGTGGCCAGCCGGTGGGCGATCAGGACGATGGTCTTCTTGCCGGAGAAGTCGTGGATGGCCTCCATGATCAGCTTTTCGGTAATGCCATCCAGGGCGCTGGTGGCTTCGTCCAATACCAACACCTCGGCGTCGTGATAAAGCGCCCGGGCAATGCCGATGCGCTGGCGCTGCCCCCCGGAGAGCTGCACGCCCCGCTCGCCCACTCGGGTCGCTAGTCCGTCAGGCAGTTCGTCGAGCAGCTCGTCGAGGTGTGCCATGCTGGCCGCGCGACGCACCTTGTCGTCGTCGATGGCGTCAAGCGGCAGGCCGAAGGCGATGTTTTCACGGATGGAGCTATCGGCCAGGAAAATGGACTGGGGCACAAAGCCCAGGCTGTTTTGCCAATTTCGACGATTGCTATCGCTGAGCGGCTGACCGTCAATCAGCAGCCGGCCGGCTTGCGGTTCAATCAGGCCCAGCAGCAGATCGATGGCGGTGGACTTGCCGGAACCCGAGGCGCCGACCAGCCCAATCACCTGATTGACCGGGATATCAAGACTCAGCCCCCTGAGCGCTGGCGTCTGTTTGCCAGGGTAGGCAAATACCACCCGGTCTAGCTGGATCGCGCAGCTGGGCACCAGCCGCTGGCTTTTTCGTTTGCTTTCACTGGTTGACACGTCGCACGGAGGCTCGCGGCTGGCGATGAAGTCGTCGTGCAGGCTATCGAAGGCCGCCAGATTGCTGCGAATTTGCGACAGGCTGGTGTAGATCTGCTGGAAAGCCGGCAGCAGCTTGAAACCGGCCAGGGCATAGACGGAGAGCACCGGCAAAATCGTGCCCAGGTTGCCTTGGTGAACGGTCAGTAGATAGAGCACCAGGCTGATCACGCTGCCAAAAGCCACCAGCTCCATGGCGTAGCGCGGCGCCTGACCCATGGCCGTGTTGGTACCCTGCGCCTCGGCGAGACGATCGCTGGCGCGATCAAAACGCTCGGTAAAGACCTGCTGGCGCCCCAGCAGCAGCGCGTCCTTGATGCCGCCGAAACCCTCGCTCATCAGCTTGAAGCGCAGTCGCTGCGCCTCGGTGATGCTTCTACCGTTGCGCATCAGCCGCCGACGCACGGTACGATAGAGCAGCAGGTAGGCCGAGGAAAAAATGACCAACCCGGTCGTCGCCACCAGCGGGTTATAGAGAAAGATGGCAATGAGCATGAACGCCGCCATCACCAGCTTGGCGTTCATCCGCATCAGCGGATTGATGATGCCGCTGGTAATGCGCTGGGCCTGCTGGGCAATCTGATTGGTCAGCTGGCTGCTGCTGCCGCCGGCGTGATACAGCCACGGCTGATGCATATAGTGCGCGAAGAGCCGGCTGGCGAGCTGCGCGCCCACCTGGGCGCCGTACATCGACAGCCGCCAGACGGTAAACATCGACACCAGCGCAGCGCTGGTGAGCACGCCCATCACCCCAACGCCCAGCCAAAAGAGAAAGGCGCGCGGCTC
>DATHXP010000148.1:0-3330 GCA_035459605.1 Halomonas sp.
CAGCCGCCGAGCGCTGCAGTCGCTTTCCCAGCTTTTGCCGCCGGCCAGGCTTGACCGTACAATGCTTCCATCATTGCCGCTGCATGCGGCCACCCTTTACCTGCACCACTTTGACTCAGAGGTTACGCCGGACCCATGCGCGCCACGCAAATGTTGATTTCCACCCTCAAGGAAACCCCCGCCGACGCCGAAGTGATCAGCCACCAGCTGATGCTGCGCGCGGGCCTGATCCGCCGCCTGACCTCCGGTCTTTACACCTGGCTCCCCGTGGGTCTCAGGACGGTGCGCAAGGTAGAGCGCATCGTGCGCGAGGAGATGGACCGTGCCGGCGCTCAGGAAGTGCTGATGCCGGCGGTACAGCCGGCCGACCTGTGGCAGGAGTCCGGCCGCTGGGAGGAATATGGCCCCGAGCTGCTGCGTCTCAAGGACCGTCACCAGCGCGACTATTGCGTCGGCCCGACCCATGAAGAGGTCATCACCGACCTGATGCGGCGCGAGATTTCCAGCTACAAGCAGCTGCCGGCGAACTTCTATCAGATCCAGACCAAGTTCCGCGACGAGATTCGCCCGCGCTTTGGCGTGATGCGCTCGCGGGAGTTCATCATGAAGGACGCCTACTCGTTCCATGTGGACGAGGCCTCCCTGAAGGAAACCTACCGGGTGATGTACGACGCCTACGTGCGTATCTTCAATCGCCTGGGCCTGGACTTTCGCCCGGTGATCGCCGACACCGGCGCCATCGGCGGCACCGACTCCCACGAGTTTCACGTGCTGGCCGACTCCGGCGAAGACGATATCGTGTTCTCGACCGAGTCCGACTACGCCGCCAACATGGAAAAGGCCGAGGCGCTGCCGGCGCCGCTGGGCACCCGGCCAGAGCGTGCGGCTCCCGGTGAAGAACTGCGCCTGGTCGACACCCCAAACGCGCGCACCATCGCCGCGCTGGTCGAGCAGCACGACCTGCCCATCGAGAAGACCCTCAAAACGCTGATGGTGCACGGCGTTGACGGCCAGCTGATCGCCCTGCTGGTACGCGGCGACCACGAGCTCAACGAAGTCAAGGCGGAAAACCTGCCTGAAGTGGCCAGCCCCTTGATCATGGCCAGTGAAGAGGAGATTCGCGCCGCCGCGGGCGCCGGCCCCGGTTCGCTGGGGCCGGTGGGGCTTGACATGCCGATCATCATCGACCGCAGCGTAGCGCTGATGAGCGACTTCGGCGCCGGCGCCAACGTCGACGGCAAGCACTACTTCGGCATCAACTGGGAGCGCGACCTGCCCCTGCCCCAGGTGGCCGATCTGCGCAAGGTCGTCGAAGGCGATCCGTCACCGGACGGCAAGGGTACACTATCCATCAAGCGCGGCATTGAGATCGGCCATGTCTTCCAGCTGGGGCGCAAGTACTCCGAGGCCATGAATGCCACCGTTCTCGATGCCAGCGGCAAGGCGGTCCACCCCTGGATGGGCTGCTATGGCATCGGGATTACCCGTATCGTGGCCGCCGCCATCGAGCAAAATCACGACGACAGCGGTATTATCTGGCCCGAGGCCATTGCGCCTTTTCATATCGCGGTAGTACCGATGAACGCCCACAAGTCCCAGCGCGTACGCGAAGAGAGCGAAAGACTCTACCTGGCCCTCATGGAAGCGGGCTACGACGTGCTGCTCGACGACCGCGACCTGCGCCCGGGCGTGCGCTTTGCCGACCAGGAGCTGATGGGCATCCCCCACCGGCTGGTCATCGGCGATCGCGGTCTCGATAAAAACGAGCTCGAATACAAGGAACGTCGAGATGCCGAAGCGACCATGGTACCAGCCGATACCATCTTCGATTTCCTCAGGGAGCGAATCAGCGCCTAGACGGCGCCCGCTGGCGGGTGCCTTGGCGGCCCTTGCCATGATCAGCGGCGCGGCGCCTGCCCAGCAGCTGCCCTCCCAAGACGGGCTCGGCGGCTTCTATGCGTCGCTAGCGGTGCGGCCGACGACGCCCGCGATCAGAACGCTCGGGGTGCCCATTCCCGAGCCGGCTGATGAATCCGGGATGCCAGCCCCGGCAGACCCGACGCCCGGGCTGGCACCGGTCGCCCGCGGTCTCGACGCTAGCGGTGCTCACCCGTTTCTCTCCGGCGCGGCAACGCTGCGCACCACGCTTGCAGGCCTGAGCCAGGCCAGCCGGTCAGCGGCTGATGTCTGGGCCCTGCGCCAGTGGGTCAACGAAATGTCGCCGCGGCTGGCCCGTTATGTCGACGATGCAAGCTATCGTCGCCTGCTGCTGGCGCGCATCTACCAGGAAGCGAAAATCGCCGGCCTGGCGCCGGAGCTGGTGATGGCGGTGATCCAGGTGGAAAGCGCCTTTCGCGCCGAGGCGGTGTCCCATGCCGGAGCCACCGGCCTGATGCAGATCATGCCGTTCTGGGTCAAGGAGCTCGGCCTGCCCGCCGATGACCTCAAGGACCCGTGGCGCAACCTGCGCTATGGCTGCACGATACTCGCCCACTATCTGGCCATGGAAAACGGCGATCTTACTCGTGCGCTGGCCCGCTACAACGGCAGCCTGGGCAGGACCCGGTACGCCGAGCGCATCATGCGTGCGCTCGGCGACCGCTGGACTCGGGATGTGGTTACCGAAACGGCCACTGCCCAGCGCTGAGCAATCACTGCATCAATATGCCTGCACGTGCGTCGATGCCTTCGCCAGGGAGCACATCGACATGGCGCCTGCTTTTTTTACTGTCGGTCACTCCACGCGCACCATCGAGGAGTTCGTGGCGCTGCTGCAGGCAGCCCGAGTGACGCGAGTCATCGACATACGAAGCGTCGCCCGGTCTCGCACCAACCCGCAGTACAACGAGGAATCGCTGCCGACGCACCTGGCACCCTTCAATATCGATTACCAGCACATCGCGGCCCTGGGCGGCCTGCGCAACAGGAGCAAGGAGATTTCGCCCGAGGTGAACGGTTTCTGGGAAAACCGGAGTTTTCACAACTATGCCGACTATGCGCTCACCGACGCCTTCCGCACTGGCCTGGAGGAGTTGATGGCACGGGGGAGGCAACAGCGCTGCGCCATCATGTGCGCCGAGGCAGTCTGGTGGCACTGTCATCGACGCATTGTTGTGGATCATCTCATCGCTCACGGTGAGCCTGTCTTTCATCTGATGGGCAAGGACAAGATCGATCCGGCACAGTTGACGAGAAGCGCTCGGCTGCAGGAAGGTGGCCTGGTGACCTACCCCGTCCGGGAGCCAGATGATTGAATATAAAAAAACCGGCCCAAACGGGCCGGCGAAATGGGGGTTACCCCCCTCCCCTGACGACTACTAAGGCGAAGAG
>DATHXP010000149.1:0-1606 GCA_035459605.1 Halomonas sp.
GCGATGGCCGCACTCAGGGCGCCTGGCGGCGCCCGTCGCGATGCAGAGCATCTACAGATTCTGGTGGCACCGATCAGCTTTTCGTAAGAGGCCAATTTATTGGGCGATGGAGGCCGCAGGCCTCCCGAAGATGTTCACCAATCTCATGATAACCCATAGGCGTCTTGCGGCAACCGTGCTCGGCGCATCAGTCGGCCCGGCAGCGCTGGGCCAGCTGCTCCACGGCCTGGCGGGCCAGCGGGTCGAGGTCGCTGTCGTTCAGGCTTGCAATGATGTTCGTCTTCATCGAGCGGGCCCAGAACTTCTCGAGATGAGTGGAGGTTTCTTCCACCGCCTGGTCATCGCTGCGGCCGTGGCGCAGATTCTCGGCGATCTGGTTGGCCATGCGGATCAGATTCTTGCGCTGCGCTGACATCGTTTGGATTTCCTCAACCGTTGGCCACCGCCTGGGCGGTGGGGCGATGATAGACGACGTGGCGTCCGGGGCGGGCGAAGCCGATCAGCAGCTGGTCGGCCAGCCGCGCCTGTTCGACGGCAAGCCCGGTGGCCGCGGAGACCGAGACCAGCGCGCCGATGCCGACGCTGGCGCTCTTGTGCACCATTTCGTAGCTGGCGCGGCTGGAGACCAGCGCAAAGCCTTGCTGGTCGAGTGCCTGCTGCAGCGTTAGCTGCGGCGGGCGGCCGCGCGCCAGGGCGCCGATCAGCTTGTCCAGAGCGTTGTGGCGCCCCACGTCTTCGCGCACCAGCAAGATCTCGCCGTCGAGGCTGCACCAGGCCGCGCCGTGGCTGGCGCCGGTGATGGCCTGCAGCGGCTGGTGCGCTTCGAGGGCATCAATGGCGCGCTGAACGGCGGCGTGGCCAAGCGGCGGCGCCTGCACCCGGCCAATCGGGCGAATGGCCTGGTCCAGCGACTCGGTGCCGCACAGCCCGCAGCCGGTGCGCCCGGTCAGGTTGCGCCGGCGTGCTCTGAGCGCGGCCATGCGCGAGCTGGCGATGTCCATCTCCACCACCCAGCCGGCGTCGGTCTCCTGCAGCGTCCAGTCGTACAGCTCGGACGCATCGGCGAGGATACCTTCAGACAGGCTGAAGCCCAGGGCGAAGTCCTCCAGGTCGATGGGGCTGGCCATCATGACGGCATGCGAGATGCCGTTGTAGGCCAGCGCCACCGGCACCTCCTCGGCCAGCAGGTCGTGGAAGGTTTCCGAGCGCCCCTGCTGGTAGGCCTCCACCCAGGACGAGAGCGCCCCGCGAGGCACCTTCATGCATCGGCTCCGGAGGCCTCGTCGCGCTGCGCGGCGGCGAGATGCTCGCGCTGGCGGCGGTCGAATTCCTCGAAGCGCTGCTGCCACTTCGAGGGCTGGCTGACCTTCTCCACCTGAACGGCGGTGACCTTGTACTCCGGGCAGTTGGTGGCCCAGTCGGAGCTGTCGGTGGTGATCACGTTGGCGCCGCTGCCGGGGTGGTGGAAGGTGGTGTAGACCACCCCCGGCTGCATGCGCTCGCTGAGCCGGGCGCGCAGCACGGTGTGCCCGGCGCGGCTGGTGATGCCCAGCCAGTCGCCGTCCTTGACGCCGCGCACCTCGGCATCCGACGGGTGCAGCTCCAG
>DATHXP010000150.1:0-20418 GCA_035459605.1 Halomonas sp.
CAAACAAGAAGTTTTTAAATCTTTCTAATTCTGGGGTTTTTAGTTTTCTATTAAGAACTATTGTAGATAAATTATGTTTAAAACACAATGTTCTAAAAGCTGCCATTATATTTATTTCATACTGTTCAGGTGAGCGGATAACTTTGTCAAGTTTTAGTTGTGCATAATGAGTTATGAAGCCGTTATTAAACTCGACTTTATTATCTTTCAACATTTCTTTTAAAAGTTCAATAGACTTATTCTCTGTTGTCAGGCCCCTATCGCATCGCCCAGGTCGATCCGGGCCGGCGCATCGTCTACGAGCGGGTCGAGGACTACTGGGGGCGCGAGCTGCCGGTCAATCAGGGCCGCCACAACATCCAGCGCCTGGTGTTCGACTATTATCGCGATCACAGCGTGGCGCTGGAGGCCTTCAAGGCCGGCAATCTGGACATGCGCATCGAGAACAGCGCGCGCCAGTGGGCCACCGCCTACGATTTCCCGGCGGCCCGCGATGGACTGGTCAAGCGGCTGGAGATACCCAGCGGCCAGCCGGCCGGCATGCAGGCCTTCGTGATGAACGAGCGCCGCCCGGTGTTTCAGGACAGGCGCGTGCGCCACGCCTTCAACCTGGTATTCGACTTCGAATGGCTGAACAAGCACCTGTTCTACGGCGCCTACACGCGCACCCGCAGCTATTTTGCCAACTCCGAGATGGCCGCCAGCGGGCTGCCCGCAGGCGGCGAGCTCGCCCTGCTCGAGCCCTACCGCGACATCCTGCCCGAAGAAGTTTTCTCCACGCCGCTGCCGATGGACGAGCCCGACGACATGCGAGAGCGGCTGCGGCAGGCCATGACGTTGCTCCAGGAGGCCGGCTACGAACCTCGCGACGGCAAGCTGGTCAGCGCCGAGACCGGCCAGCCGCTGCGTTTTGAAGTGCTGCTCCGCGACAGCCAGTTCGAGCGCGTCACTCAGCCGCTGCTGCGCAACCTGGCCCGCCTCGGCGTCGAGGGCAGGCTGCGCACCGTGGACGTCAGCCAGTACCTCAATCGTCTGCGTGACTTCGACTTCGACATGGTGGTGGGCAGCTACCCGCAGTCCAACAATCCCGGCAACGAGCAGCGCGAGTTCTGGGGCAGCGAATACGCCGACCGGCCCCGCAGCCGCAACCTGATCGGCCTCAAAGACCCGGTGGTGGACGCCCTGGTCGACAAGCTGATCGCGGCAGGCTCACGCGAAGCGCTTGACGACGCGGCACGCGCCCTGGACCGCGTGCTGCTGTGGGGCTTTCACGTCATTCCCCAGTGGCATCTGGACAGCACGCGCGTCGTGGTGTGGGACAAATTCGCCGGCATCGAGCCCTATCCGCGCTACGGCATCGACCTGGACGCCTGGTGGGTCGACCCGCAGCGGGCGGATCGCATCGACGCGCGCCAGCGCAGCCGCTAAGCGGGGACCCACCTTGGCCGCCTACGTACTGCGTCGTCTGCTGATGATGATCCCCACGCTGCTGGGAATTCTTCTGCTCAACTTCATGATCGTGCAGGCCGCCCCCGGCGGACCCATCGACCAGATGCTGGCGCGCTTCGAAGGCCTGTCCAGCGAGTCCAGCACGCGCCTGCAGAGCGGCGGCGGCGAAGTCGTGAGCAGCGCCGGCGAGTCCCAGTCGCGTGGTTCGCGCGGCATGTCCGAGGCGTTCGTCGAGCGCCTCGAGGAACGCTTCGGCTTCGATAAGCCCGCCCACGAACGCTTCCTCTCCATGCTGTGGGACTACGCGCGCTTCGACCTTGGCGAGAGCTTCGTCAGCGGCGAGAAGGTCACCCGCATGATGCTCGAGCGGCTGCCGGTATCGATCTCGCTGGGGCTGTGGACCACCCTGCTGGTGTATCTGATTTCGATCCCGCTGGGCATCCGCAAGGCGCTGCGCCACGGCTCGCGTTTTGATATATGGACCTCGGGGCTGGTGATCGTGGGCTACGCCATTCCCGGTTTCCTGTTCGCCATCCTGCTGATCGTGCTGTTTGCCGGCGGCAGCTACTGGGACGTCTTTCCGCTGCGCGGCCTGACCTCGCCGGACTTCTCCTCGCTGTCTGCCTGGGGCAAGGTCAAGGACTACTTCTGGCACATCACCCTGCCGGTGCTGGCCTCGGCCATCGGCAGCTTTGCCACCCTGACCATGCTGACCAAGAACAGCTTTCTCGACGAGGTGCACAAGCAGTACGTGCTGACCGCCAGGGCCAAGGGGGCCAGCGATAACCAGGTGCTGTACGGCCATGTGTTTCGCAACGCCATGCTGATCATCATCGCCGGGCTTCCGGCGGCGCTGATCGGCATCTTCTTTACCGGCTCGCTGCTGATCGAGGTGATCTTCTCGCTCAACGGCCTGGGTTTACTCGGCTTCGAGGCGGTGATGCAGCGCGACTATCCGGTGATCTTCGGCACCCTGTACCTGTATACGCTGATCGGCCTGCTGCTCAAGTTGATCTCGGATTTGACCTATGTGTGGGTCGACCCGCGCATCGACTTTGCCACCCGGGAGTCCTGAGATGCGCCCTGATACGCCTCGTCGTGCCCACCGACTCTCGCCCATCGCCCGCCGCCGCCTGGCCGTGTTCAAGGGCAATCGTCGCGCGCGCTGGTCGCTGGGCATCTTCGGCGTGCTGCTGCTGATCAGCCTGTGCGCCGAGATCGTGGCCAACGACAAGCCGCTGGTGATGCGCTACCACAGTCAGTGGTACGTGCCGCTGCTGGTGGACTACCACGAGACCGAGTTCGGCGGCTTTCTGCCCACGCCGGCCAACTACCGCGACCCCTATGTCTATGACGAAATCGAGGCCAACGGCTGGATGCTGTGGCCGCCGATTCCGTTCTCCTACGACACCCTGGACATGGAGCTCAGCGCCCCGGCGCCTTCGGCCCCGGACGCCCGCCACTGGCTGGGCACCGACGATCAGGCCCGCGACGTCATGGCGCGGGTCATCTACGGCTTTCGTCTGTCGGTGGTGTTTGCCCTGGCACTGACGCTGGGCTCGCTGGTGCTGGGGGTGCTGATCGGCGGCGTGCAGGGCTACTTTGGCGGCAAGGTGGACCTGCTCGGCCAGCGGCTGATCGAGATCTGGTCGGGCATGCCGGTGCTGTTTCTGCTGATCATCCTGGCCAGCCTGGTCGAGCCCAATATCTGGTGGCTGCTGGGCATCATGTTGCTGTTTTCCTGGCTGGGGCTGGTGGACATCGTGCGCGCCGAGTTCCTGCGGGCGCGCAACCTGGAATACGTGCGCGCCGCCAAGGCCATCGGCCTGCCGTCGCGGCTGATCATGTGGCGCCACGTGCTGCCCAACGCCATGGTCGCCACCCTGACCTTTATCCCTTTTTTGTTTACCGGCGCCATCACCACCCTGACCGCCCTGGATTTCCTCGGCTTCGGGCTGCCCCCGGGCTCGCCGTCGCTGGGCGAGCTGGTGGCCCAGGGCAAGAACAACCTCCAGGCGCCCTGGCTGGGCATCTCGGCGTTTCTGACCCTGTCAATCATGCTGTCGCTGCTGGTGTTCATTGGCGAGGGGCTGCGCGACGCCTTCGACCCGCGCCACGTGCCGCTCGCCGCCGACGACGCGCCGCGCGAGGCCAGCGACGCGTCTACCAGCAGGGAGAGCGCCGCATGAGCAATTCTTCGCTGCTGCGCCTGAAGCAGCTCAGCGTCGCCTTTGACGGCAAGCCGGCGGTAGACGCCCTGTCGCTTGAAATCAGGCGCGGCGAGACCCTGGCGCTGGTGGGCGAGTCGGGCTCGGGCAAGTCGGTCACCGCGCTTGGCGCACTGAATCTGCTGCCCGCCAGCGCCAGCGTCAGCGGCGAGCGCCGCCTGGGCGACACCGACCTTGCCCAGCTGAAAGTGCGCGACTGGCAGCGCATCCTGGGCAGCCGGGTCGGCTTCGTGTTCCAGGAGCCCATGACCTCGCTCAACCCGCTGCACAGGGTGGGCCGCCAGATCGGCGAGACGCTGCGCCTGCACCAGGGCCTGTCGGGGCAGGCGGCGCGCCGGCGCAGCCGCGAACTGCTCACCCAGGTACGCCTGCCGCGCCCGGACGAACTGCTCGACGCCTGGCCGCACCAGCTCTCCGGCGGCCAGCGCCAGCGGGTGATGATCGCCATGGCCATCGCCAACCGCCCTGAGCTTTTGATTACCGACGAGCCGACCACCGCGCTCGACGTCACCGTGCAGAAGGAAATACTTGCCCTGCTCGACGAGCTGCGCGAAGTGCACGGCATGGGCATCCTGCTGATCACCCACGACCTCAACCTGGTGCGCCGCCACGCCCACCGCGTGTGCGTGATGAAAGACGGTCAGCTGCAGGAAAGCGGCCCGGTGGAGCGCGTGTTCCACACCCCGCAAAGCGCCTATACCCGGCAGCTGCTGGACGCCGAACCCAGCGGCCGACCGGCGCCGCCGGCGTCCGCCACGCCGCTGCTTGAGCTGCGCGGTCTCGGCGTCAGCTTCCAGCGCCCTAAAAAACTGTTCGCGCGCCGCCCGCCGGCATTCGAAGCCGTGCAGCCGCTGAACCTGAGCGTGGCCCGCGGCGAAACCCTGGGCGTGGTGGGCGAGTCCGGCTCCGGCAAGACCACCCTCGCCCTGGCGCTGCTGCGCCTGACTGCCAGCCGCGGCGCAATCCTCTTCGATGGCGAACGTCTCGACTCGCTCAGCGGCGAAACGCTGCGCCGTCAGCGGCGACGCTTTCAGGTGGTCTTCCAGGACCCCTACGGCTCACTTTCACCGCGCATGCCGGTGGCCGATATCGTCAGCGAGGGCCTGCGCTTCCACCACCCCGAGCTGTCGCGCGAGGAGGTGGATCAGCGGGTTCTCGAGACCCTGCGCGAAGTCGGCCTGCCTGAGGACGGCGCCTCGCGCTATCCCCACGAGTTCTCCGGCGGCCAGCGCCAGCGCATCGCCGTGGCCCGGGCGCTGATCCTCGAGCCTGAGTTGCTGGTGCTGGACGAGCCCACTTCGGCGCTGGACCGCACCGTCCAGGCGCAGCTGGTCGCCCTGCTGCGCGACCTCCAGGCGCGTCGCGGCCTGAGTTACGTGTTTATCAGCCACGATCTGGCGGTGGTGCGCGCCGTGGCCCACCGCGTAATGGTGCTCAAGGAAGGCCAAGTGGTGGAAAGCGGCGACTGCCTGGAGGTGCTGAGCCGCCCGCGCAGCGACTATACGCGTGCCCTGGTGGAGGCGGCAGGCTTGCTGAATAGCTGATTACTAATGATTTATATGGTAGGTAAACGAAGCCGCACCGGTGGATAGCACTACAAAAAGATAACGGTATAACTTTATGTCATCTGCCGCTGCAGTGCTTCGTCAAGCGAGCCTGTGTTAAAGTGCCCTCCCTCAAACCGGAATCCCCCCATGACCGAGACCTTCATCCGCGGCAAGGACGCCGCCTTGGAAACCACCCTAGAGCGCCTCCATCAGGCCCTGGTGGACCTTGGCTATCACATCGAGGAAGCCCGCTGGCTCAACCCGGCGCCGCACATCTGGTCGGTGCATATCCGTGACCGCGACTGCCCCCAGGTGTTCTCCAACGGCAAGGGCACCACCCGCGAAGCGGCGCTGGCCAGCGCCTACGGCGAGGTGCTGGAGCGGCTGTCGACCCGCTACCTGTGGGCCGACTTCTACCTGACGCCAGTGCTCGAGGAGTTCGGCCACGTCCAGCAGCCGGAGGAGCGCTGGTACCCCGCGGACGGCGCCTGGCCAGAGGAGCTGCTCGACACGGCCACCCGGCGGCGCTACCTGCTGGATGGCGAGCTGAGCCTGGCCGAGCTTGCTGATCTCAACGGCGGCGACAGCGGGCGCGGCGTGTGCGCCCTGCCCTACGTGCGCCAGCGCGACGGCAGGACGGTCTATTTCCCGGTCAACCTGATCGGCAACCTGTTCGTCTCCAACGGCATGTCCGCGGGCAACACCCGCGCCGAGGCCCAGGTACAGGGGCTGTCGGAGATCTTCGAGCGCGCCGTCAAGGAGCGCATCATCAGCGAGGCGATCAGCCTGCCCGAGGTGCCCGCCGAGGTGCTGGCGCGCTACCCCGATATCGTCGAAGGCATGGCCGCGCTCAGCGAACACGGCTTTCATCTGCGCGCGCTGGATGCCTCGCTGGGGGGCCGCTACCCGGTAACGTGCATCGTTCTGCAACACCCCGAGGACGGCGGCGCCTACGCCTGCTTTGGCGCCCACCCGTGCTTTGAGGTCGCCCTGGAGCGCACCCTCACCGAGCTCGTCCAGGGCCGCGCGCTGGACGAGCTGGCCGGCTTCCCGCCGCCCACCGCCGACCAGGAGCTGGTCAGCGACCCGCACAACCTGGAGCTGCACTTCATCGATGCCAGCGGTCATGTCAGCTGGGCGCTGCTGTCCGACTCGCCGGACATCCCCTTCGCCGACTGGGACGACAGCCGCAGCAACGAAGCGCAGCGCGACGCCCTGATCGATCTGCTTCACGCGCAAGGCCACGACGTCTATATCGCCGAGCACACCGCGCTTGGCGCCTACGCCTGCCGCATCCTGGTGCCGGGCTTTTCCGACATCTATCCCGCCGATGAGCTCAAGTGGCACAACAACAACCAGGCGCTGCCGGTGCGCCACATCCTGTTCGGGCTGAAAGACGCCGGCGAGGACGGCTGGCGTCGGCTGCTCGAGGTGCTCGACACCGAGAACGTCAACGATCAGATGGCCGCCCTGGAATGGGCCGGCATCGCACCCGATGCCGACACCCGCTGGGAGCGCCTGCGCCTGGGCGAGCTGAAGATGTGGCTGCTGCTGGCGCTGGGCGAGCAGGGCGCCGCCTTTGATCAGCTGGAGATGGTGCGCGCCTCGGGAGACATGAGCGATACCGAGCAGAGTGAGCTGGCCGCGCTGCACGCGGTGCTGGAGCTCATCCTGGCCGGCGTCGATCTCGACGACTATCGCCGCGCCCTGGTGGCCTTCCACGGCGTCGAGAACGTCGCCTGGGCCGAAGCCTGCGTGCGAAGAGAGCTACATTTCCCGGGCCTTGGCGTCATGGACCCGGCCTGTCCTACCCAGGCCCACGGCGCGCTGCTGGAGGGCTATCGCAAGGTGCTGCGCGGCCAGGCCCGCGCGGCGAGCTAAAAGCTGGCGACTTCCTGTTCGGTCAGCTCGCGCCACTCGCCCTCGGGAAGCGGCCCCAGCGTCAGGGGGCCCACCGCGACGCGATGCAGCGCCTCCACGTGGTTGCCGATGGCGGCAAACATGCGTCGCACCTGATGGTAACGCCCCTCGGTGATGGTCAGCCGAGCGCGGTGCGCATCGATCAGCTCAAGCGCGGCGGGCCGCGTCGGCCGCTCGTCGCCGTCAAGCTCGACGCCCTCGGCAAAGGCGGCGATGGCCGCTTCAGCCTCTGCGCCCGCCAACGGGCGCGCCAGCGTAGCCAAATACACTTTGGGATGCGCCCGCTTGGGTGAGATAACGCGGTGCAGCCACTGGCCATCGTCGGTCATCAGGATCAGTCCCGAAGTATCCACGTCCAGCCGGCCCACCGGATTGAGCCGCTCGGCCCGGGGCACGTCGATCAGATCGACGCTGCGCGGATACAGGCCGCGGCGCGCCGAGCACTCGACGCCGACGGGCTTGTGCAGCATCAGATAGCGCAGCCCGACCCGCGTCAGCGGCTCGCCGTTCCAGGTCACCCGGTCGTCGGCGCCGAGCTGGCGAGAGGCACGCTTCTCCGGCTCGCCGTTGACGCAGATTTCTCCGCGGCCGATAGCCCGCTTGGCCAGGCTGCGGGTCAGCTCGGCGGTCTCGCTGACAAAACGATCCAGGCGCATCAGGCGGTCCCATCGGCGCTGGCGGGCTCGCTGATCGAAAAGCGGTCGGCGTCCTGCCAGGCCGGAAACTTCTCGCGAAAGGCGTTGAGCGCGTCGAGGTCGAGCACGCCGGTGCGCAGGAAGGCCTGATCGCGGGGCTCATCGATCAGCGGCTCGCCCTTGAAGTCCACCAGCAGGGAATCGCCCGAATAGGAGAGCCCGTTGGCGTCCTGGCCGACGCGGTTGACGCCGATCACCGGGCTCAGGTTCTCCACCGCGCGGGCCTGCAGCAGCACGCGCCACGGATGGCGGCGCGGGGCCGGCCAGTTGGCCACGCACAGCATGGCATCGTACTCGAAATGCTCCCCTTTGGCGGGACGCTGGCGCAGCCACACCGGAAAGCGCAGGTCGTAGCACACGGTCAGCAGGATGCGAAAGCCCTTGAGCTCGACCACCTCTCGCGATGCGCCCATGGCGTAGCGCTTGTGCTCGCCGGCCATGCGAAACAGATGCCGCTTGTCGTAGTGGGTCAGGCGGCCGTCGGGCCGGGCCCAGATCAGCCGGTTGTAATAGCTGCCCTCTTCAACGATTGCCACGCTGCCGGTGACCACGCAGCCGCGCTGGCGGGCCTGATCGCTCAGCCAGGCCACGGTGGCGCTTTCCGCCATGGGCTCGGCCATGGCCCGGGAATTCATGGTGAAGCCGGTGGCAAACATTTCCGGCAGCACGATCAGATCGGTGGCGTCGCCGTTCAAATCGCCCAGCATCTCCTCCAGGCGGCGGCGATTTTCGGACGGATCTTCCCAGCGCAGATCGGGCTGTACCAGCGTCGTTCTCAACTGTGACATGGCAATACTCCTCTAAACCTTGCCCCTAGCCTAACCGAGACGCGTGATTCACGCAGCCGCGATCTGGGCGGCGTGTCAGTGATCGGGTTGGCTATGATAGGCTGCTACTTTTTCGGGAGCTGCCAATGAATCGCCGTTCTGATGCCGAAGCCAGAAAGGGCGTGACTTTTGGCCTTGGCGCCTACCTGATGTGGGGCTGCTTTCCGCTGTTTTTTGCGCTGTTCGACGGGGTGCCCGCCTTTGAGGTGCTGATTCACCGGGTGCTGTGGTCCAGCATTTTTCTCATGCTGGTCGTCAGCCTGCTCAGACGCTGGTCGCCGGTGCGCCAGGCGCTTTCCGAACCGCGCCGCCTGGGCCGGGTGCTTGGCTGTGCGGTACTGATCGCCATCAACTGGGGGCTCTACATCTATGCGGTAGAAACTCGCCATGTGCTGCAGGCCAGCCTCGGCTACTTCCTTACGCCGCTGGTCAATGTCGGGCTCGGCGTGCTGGTACTGCGCGAGCGCATGGCGCCGCTGCAGCTGTTTGCCCTCGGGCTGGCGGGACTGGCGATCATCCTGCAGCTGGTGATGCTGGGCGAGCTGCCGTGGATCAGCCTCACCCTGGCCGCCACCTTCGGCACCTACGGCCTGCTGCGCAAGCAGGTGCCGCTGGACGGCCTGTCCGGTCTTTTTGTAGAGACCCTGCTGCTGCTGCCGCTTGCGCTGCTGGCGCTGGGCGGCCTGAGCCTGGCCGGCGCCTCACATTTCCTGGGAACCTCATTTGACACCGCCTTGTTGATCGCCAGCGGCGTGATCACTGCGCTGCCGCTGCTGGCGTTTGCCGGCGCGGCACGGCGACTCAGGCTCTCGACGCTGGGTTTTCTGATGTATATCAACCCGAGCCTGCAGTTTCTGATTGCCCTGCTGGTCTTCAACGAGCCGCTCAACGGCGTGCAGCTGGCAACCTTCGCGCTGATCTGGATCGGCCTGGCGCTCTATTCCTGGTCCGCCTGGCAGCAGCGCGCCCCGGTGGAGGGCCGCTGATGCTGGACTCATCTCCCCTGCTGCTGGCCGGTGCCGGCCATGCCCATCTGTTTCTGCTGGCCCGCCGTCGTCAGCTGCCAATGCGTGAAGTGATCCTCGTAGAACCCGGCGGCTTCTGGTACTCCGGCATGGCCAGCGGCGTGCTCGGCGGCCGCTATGCGCCCGCCGAAGACCGCCTTGAGCCGAGACGGGTAATGCGAAACACTGCTGGCGATGGCGGCGCTACGCTGATACGCGCTCGGCTTGTGGGGCTGGATCATGCGCGTCGCGAGGCGCTGCTGGATAACGGTCAGCGCCTGAAGGTTTCGGGCCTTTCTCTGAATTTGGGATCATCCACGATCTTGCCTGAAACCATCACGAGCAAAGATAACGGTATAAATGCAGATATGCCGACGCTCTGGCCGGTCAAGCCGATCACCGCGCTTATCGGGCTGCGCCGGCGGCTCAGCGCCGAGCTCGCCGCGGGACGCCGTCCACGGCTGGTGGTCGTTGGCGCCGGCGCCAGCGGTATCGAAATCGCCTGCAACCTGCGCGCCCTGGCCGAACACTGCGGCGGTGACGCCAGGATTCAGCTGGTCAGCCGCAGCGCCGAGCCGCTGCCCGAGGCGCCGACGGGCGCCAGGCGCTGGCTCAGGCGCCATCTGGAGAAACGCGGCATCGAACTGCTCGCCGGCAGAGAGTTCAAGCGGCTGACCCCGGGCGCTGCGCTGCTTGCAGCAGCGCCAAGCGGGGCCTCGCCACAAGCTGCCGAGCAGGACATTCGGCTAGAGCAGCTGGATGCGGATCATGTGGTGATGGCCAGCGGCCTGTCGGCCCCTGAGGTCATTTTTCGGCTGGGACTGCCGGTGCTGGAGGGGCGCGGGCTGGCCGTCGAAGACACCCTGCAGAGCCCCGCCGCCGACTGGGTGTTTGCCGCCGGCGACTGCGCGGCGATGATCAACCACAGGCTGCCGCGCCTCGGGGTCTACGGCGTGCGCCAAGCGCCGGTGCTGCTGGCCAACCTCACCGCCTGGCATCGCGGCCAGCCGCTCAGTCACTACCGGCCCCAATCCCGTGCCCTGACGATTCTCAATCTCGGTGCCGGCATGGGGCTGGCGCTACGCGGTCGCGCCTGGTTCGCCGGGCGCCTGGCATTTGTGGTCAAGCAGTGGCTGGACCAGCGCTTTCTTGACGGCTATCGCTGAGTCCGGCCGGCGCTTTAGCCTGCCGAGGCGTCCAGCGCCTGCTCGATATCGGCGATCAGATCGTCGACGTGCTCGATGCCGATCGACAGCCGCACCATGTCGGGAGTCACACCAGCCGAGGCCAGCTCCTCCTCGTTGAGCTGGCGGTGGGTAGTGGCCGCCGGAATCGACGAGCAGCTCTTGGCGTCGCCAATATTGACCAGCCGCAGGATCAGCCCCAGCGCATCGTAGAAGCACGCGCCGGCCTCGATGCCGCCCTCGATGCCGAAGCTCATGATGCCGGAGGCGTGGCCGCCCATGTAGCGCTCGACCAGCGCACGGTCCGGATGACTCTCGAGGCCCGCGTACTGGACCCAGGTCACTCTGGGGTGCTGCTCCAGATAGCGTGCAATGATCAGCGCATTGGACGACACCCGCTCGATGCGCAGCGCCAGGGTCTCGAGCCCCTGCAGCAGATTCCAGGCCGCCTGGGCGGACAGCGCCGCGCCCATGTTGCGCAGCGGAACGACCCGGGCACGCCCGATGAAGGCCGCCGCGCCCAGATCCCGGGTGTAGCAGATCCCGTGGTAGGAGGGGTCGGACTGGTTGAGCAGCGGGAAGCGCTCGGCGTGTTCGGCCCAGGGGAAATTGCCGCTGTCGACGATTACACCGCCAACGGTGGTGCCGTGGCCGCCGATGTACTTGGTGGCCGAGTGAATGACGATATCCGCGCCGTGCTCGAAGGGGCGGCACAGAAAGGGCGTGGCCACGGTGTTGTCGACCATCAGCGGCACGCCATGACGATGGGCAATCTCGGCCAGCTTTGCCAGATCCACCACGCCCCCGGAGGGGTTGCCGATGCTTTCGCAGAACAGCGCCCGGGTGCGCTTGTCGATCAGCGCTTCGATGGCCGCAAAATCATGGCGATCGGCGAAGCGCACGTCGATGCCCTGGCGCGGCAGGGTGTGTGCAAACAGGTTGTAGGTGCCGCCGTAGAGCTCGCTGATCGAGATGATATTATCGCCCGCCTCGGCCACCGTCTGGATGGCGTAGGTGATGGCCGCCATGCCCGACGCGACCGCCAGCCCTGCAATTCCGCCTTCGAGAGCGGCAACGCGCTGCTCGAGCACGCCGCAGGTCGGATTCATGATCCGCGAGTAGATGTTGCCCTCGACCTTGAGGTCAAACAGGTCGGCGGCATGCTGGGCGCTGTCGAAGGAAAAGGACGTGGTCTGGTGGATCGGCACGGCCACGGCGTGCTGGCTATCCGGTGCGTAGCCGTGATGCAAGGCAAGGGTTTCGCGCTTCATGAGAGTGTCCTGTCAGGCTTGAGTTATCCCCGCTGATGCTACCCAAGACGGCTGCCGACCACCAATAACGATAGCGTATAGTGTGATACAGGCTTCACCGCCCACCACGAGGCACACAATGCTCAAACGCTACCTGCCGGCGCTGCTCTGGCTGCCCCACTACAACCGCCGACTGCTGAGCAGCGACCTGATGGCCGGGATCATCGTCACCCTGATGGTCATCCCCCAGTCCATGGCCTATGCCATGCTGGCGGGACTGCCGGCGGTGGTGGGCCTCTACGCCAGCCTGCTGCCGGCTGTCGCCTATGCGCTGCTCGGCACCAGCCGCACCCTGGCGGTTGGCCCGGTGGCGATCATCGGGCTGATGACCGGTGCCGCGCTGTCCCGCGTTGCCGTGCCCGGCACCCAGGAATATCTGCAGGCTGCCTGGCATCTGTCGCTGCTGTCCGGCGGCATGCTGGTGATCATGGGCGTGCTGCGCATGGGTTTTTTTACCAACTTCCTGAGCCACCCGGTAATTGGCGGCTTTCTGTCGGCGTCGGGCCTGCTGATCGCCATCAGCCAGCTGTCACATCTGCTCGGCGTCGAGGCCAGCGGCTACACCGCGCTGACGCTGCTGACCAGCCTGGTTACGCATCTCGCCGACCTGCACGCGCCAACTGTGGCGCTGGGGCTGGGCACCCTGGCCTGGCTGATCGCGCTGCGCCGCTGGGGGCGGCGCACGCTGATTCGGCTGGGTCTGCCAAGAGGCCTGATCAAGCTGACGCAGCGCTCGGGGCCGGTATTTGCGGTGATTGTCACCACCCTGCTCAGCGCCTGGCTGGGGCTTGACGAGCGCGGCGTTGCCGTGGTGGGCACCATCCCGGCGGGCCTTCCGCCGCTGACGCTGCCGCTGCCCGACGTCGCCCTGTGGCAGGCGCTGTGGGTACCGGCGCTGCTGATCAGCGTGGTGGGCTTCGTCGGGTCGATCTCCATGGCCCAGCTGATGGCGGCCCGCCGCCGCGAGCGCATCGTCCCCAATCAGGAGCTGATTGGCCTGGGTGGCGCCAACCTGGCGGCGGCCTTCACCGCCGGCATGCCGGTCACCGGCGGGCTGTCACGCACCGTCATCAACGCCGATGCCGGTGCGCGCACGCCCATGGCCGGCGCCTTCGCCGCGCTGGGCATCGGCATGATCACCCTGTGGCTGACGCCCTGGCTCTATCACCTGCCGGTGGCAACCCTGGCGGCGACCATCACCGTGGCCGTGCTCACCCTGGTGGACGTCGCGCTGATTCGGCGTACCTGGCGCTATTCGCGCAGCGACTTCTCGGCCATGGCGGTCACCATGCTGATGACGCTGCTTGAAGGCGTCGAGGCGGGGCTGCTGTTCGGCGTGGCGCTGTCCATCGCCCTTTTTCTCTACCGTACCAGCCGGCCGCACAGCGCTCTGGTGGGCCGCCTGCCCGGCACCGAGCACTTTCGCAACTCGGCGCGTCACCGCACCGAAACGGCGGACCACCTGGCGCTGCTGCGCATCGACGAAAGCCTCTATTTCGCCAACGCCCGCTACCTGGAAGATACGATCCAAGCGCTGGTTGCCAGGCGCCCCGGGATCGATCACGTGGTGCTGATCTGCTCGGCGGTCAATCTGATCGACGCCTCGGCGCTGGAAAGCCTCAACGCCATCAACGCCCGCCTCGGGCAAGCCCGGGTGACGCTGCACCTGGCCGAGGTCAAGGGGCCGGTCATGGACCGACTCAAGAAAAGCGACTTTCTGGACGCGCTCAGCGGCCGCGTCTTTCTCAGCACCTACTCCGCATGGAAGGCTCTGGGCAAGAAACGCAAATGAGTCGATAGAGTGTCGTGACAGCAGCTCTTGCCACTCCTGCCGAACTGTTTGCTTGATTATCGATATTCCTTGCGATCAGATAGTATGGAACACCACGCACAGAGGAATAGACGCAGGCCCATGGATACTGCACCTAAACAAAATCTTGCCATCAGCGCCTACAGCTGGCTCAAGCACGATATTATTCGCGGCGCTTTTGCGCCCGGCGAGAAGCTGCTGATGAGCAAGCTCAGGGACCGCTACGAG
Organism: Halomonas sp.; assembly: GCA_035459605.1. GTDB lineage: Bacteria > Pseudomonadota > Gammaproteobacteria > Pseudomonadales > Halomonadaceae > Halomonas. The sequence goes on from DATHXP010000150.1 coordinate 14,203, forward strand.
CTGGGCGTAGGGCCGCTGCGCGAGGCGCTGTCGCAGCTGGTCTCGGAGCAGCTGGTCGTCGCCATCAGCCAGCGCGGCTATCGCGTGGCTTCCATGTCGCTTGAGGAGCTTCACGACCTCTACGATGCGCGCACCCAGCTGGAAGGCCTGATACTAGAGCTTGCCATCGAACGCGGCGACGACAGCTGGGAAGCCAACATCCTGGCCACGGCGCACACCCTGGCCAAGGTCATGGAGGTCAATACCGCCGAAGAAATGCTCGACGTCTGGGATGCGCGTCATATTGCCTTTCATACGGCGATTGCCGCCGGATGCAACGCCCCCCACCTGATGCAGGCCCGCAAGAACCTGTTCGACCAGGTCGAGCGCTATCGCCATCTATGGCTCAGGGAGACGGTCTTCTCTGAAAAAGCGCTGAATCGTAAACGCAGCGAGCACGCCGCGCTGGTCGATGTCATACTGAAACGCGACGCCGCCAAGGCGCGCGACATGATGCGCACCCACCTGATGACACCGGTACCGATCATTATCGAGGTGATGGAGCGCCACGGTCTCGCCTGAGCGCAGCCGTCATCATTGTGTCACACAATCCTGTCACGCAGTGCGGCTCCACTATGCCGAGGCGGCACGCTGAAGCGGCGCGGAGATCTGCTCGACTGCCTGCTCCGCAGCCGGATCCTCGGCCCTGGCCTCGGCCAGAGCAGCCCTTGGGTCGCGCGGGTAGAAGCGGTCTGGCTGGCGCGGTATGCGGCTATGGAAACGCACGTCCTTGTAGGGCATCTTCATGAAGCCCGATACGCCGAGCCCCTCGATGGAGCCCACCGCGGCGAGAATATCATCCAGACACTGGCGAAACTCCGCCTCACGCGAGGGGTCAAGCAGGCGATAATAGCTGTGTATCTTCATGTGCTCGGGCAGCACTTCGAAGATGATCATGCCGGTATGATGAATCTCGTTGAGCCTCTTTAGCGTGGCGATGATCGAGTCGGGCAGCGTCAGGAACTCCTCGGGGTCGGGCCCGTCTTCGAAATAGCTGTGCAGCCGGCTGTGATCCTCCAGCTCCGGCACCGAGCTGACCTCGTATTTCAGCGGCCCTAGGGGAGCGAGAAACGGCTGATCGGCGGACTCACGCTCCACGTGCAGGGTATCCCGGGCGTTGAACAGGCAGCTCTTGAAGATGCCGCGGCGGTGAATTGCACGGGCCAGCGTCACCATGTTGTTCACCGCGGCGACGAAGGCCGGCTTCAGGGCCGGGTCGTGCAAAATCAGCGAGGCGTCGATATACACGCCCTCCGCCTCCCAGTTGACGGCCAGCCCCCCGATCACCGGATACCTGCCCAGGCGGCTGATCGAGGCCAGAAAGGCCTTTTCGGTCTCTCCCATGCCCTGCATGAAGTTCTTGTAGTAGCGATCCAGCTGCACGTCGTTGACGTGATCCAGCGTATCGTGGGCACCCTCCTCGCGCAGGAACGCCTTGCGCGAGCTGTACACTACGGTGTCCACCTCGCGGTCCAGGGCGCGGCTCCACACCGGCACCAGCGGCTGCTCCACTGGCGTCGGCAGATCGACCATGACCAGACGCGCCAGCCGCGGCATCTCGCGCAGATAGTAGTCGCCGGCCTGCCTGCGCACCGCCGGATCGGGGTCCAGCATCCCATCCAGCATGCGGGCAAACTCCATGGGCAACCCCAGCGAAGTGGCGGGCATCGCCCGGTGGCCAAAGCGACACGACTGCCCCGACGCCAGGGCATACAGCGTTCCCGCCGTGCCCTGCTCGTCGAAGCGCGGCGACGACAGCGCGCCGTTGAGCTGCTCCTCGCCGATAAAATAGACGTCGCCCAGACGCGCGTTGGTGTGCTGCATGCTGTCCGACATCAGCTCCATGACGCTGGTCGCCACGAACTGCTGACTGGCGTCGAGCTGGGCAAACACCGACGAGCCCCAGTCGATCAGCGCGATGGATTCGTCACGCTCATCGAACACCAGGTTCGACGGCTTGATGTCGCCGTGCACCACCGGACGGCCGGCGGGACCGTCTTCACGCCGCAGCGCCGCCAGGATATCGGCCAGCTGGGCGGCAATATGCACCACCAGACGCGGCGACAGCCTGCCGCGCAGCAGCGACACCTCCTCCAGGTTGATCCCCGGCGCACGCTGCATGACCAGGATCGACTGGTTGCGCACCCGCTGGTAGGCAATCAGTTTAGGGATACGCGGATGGGCCACCTGCTCAAGCATGAAGGCCTCTTCCTCCAGGCGATCCTGCAGATGCTGCGGCAGGGTGATCCGGGTGAACTTGAACACGTACTCTTCATCGCTGTCGGTCAGCCCGCCGAAGACGAAGCCGTAGGCGCCCGTACCGATCAGCGCGATGTCGCGATAGCCAAGCCCCTCCAGCTTGCTCTGACACAGCGCCACCCACTCCTTGAGCTTGCGCGCGTCGTCGTGGCGAAGCAGATAGATCGACTGATCTTCGGGAATATAGAACTGCTGGAGCGAGGCCTGTGTCATGGCGACAGCTACTCCCTGTGGGCCCTGATCAGAGCGTCCTGCTCGCGCTTGAGCGTCGTGCTGATGCCCACTTTGTAGTGGTGCGGATTATCGAAGCGCTTGTACTCTTGAGGAAGCCGGGCGAAACGCGCCTGGCAGTAGGCCGCGATCTCCGGCAGCGAGCGCGGCACAATCTTGATTTCGCCATCTGCCATGACCTCATGCAACAGCGCCTCTTTACGCAGGCCGGCAATATCCATCCTCTTGTAGGGGTCAAATGGATGATGAATGACGTCGATGTCGACTTCATCGCGCAGAGTGATCGCATCGGCGCCAATCCAGGTGCCATCGGCGGTCATGATCCGATGCACCTGCTTGGCGTGGGGCAGCGTGATCTTTTCCAGACTCTCTGAAATCTTGATGCGCGGCTTGCCATTCGAATAAGCCAGTTTATATACCCCATCCAGCGCGCCGTCGGGACTGCCGATCATCAGCCGAGTGCCCACGCCATAGATATCGATGGCCGCCCCCTGCTCCTGCAGGCTCTTGATAACGTGCTCGTCCAGGGAGTTGGATGCCGCTATCTTCACGTACTCAAGACCGGCCGCATCCAGCTGCCGTCGGCTCTCCTTGGACAGGTAGGCCAGATCGCCGCTGTCGAGGCGAATCGCCTGTAGCCGCTGGCCTCTGGCCTCCATCTCCGTGGCGACGCTAATGGCGTTAGGAACGCCGCTCTTGAGGGTGTCGTAGGTGTCCACCAGCAGCACGCAGCCCTGCGGCCTGTGCCTGGCAAAGGCCCGGAACGCCTCCAGCTCGTCGTCATAGCTTTGCACGAAGGAGTGCGCCATGGTGCCCGACACCGGAATATTGAAGTCCTTGCCGGCAACCACGTTGCTTGTTCCATTGAAGCCGCCGATGAAGGCGGCGCGGGTGGCGTAATACCCCCCGGTTGCCTGGGCTCTGCGCAGGCCGAAATCCAGCAGCGTCCTGTCGCCGGCGATCCAGCGCATGCGGCACGCCTTGGTGGCAATCAGGCTTTGAAAATTAAGAAGATTGAGGACTATCGTCTCGACAAGCTGCGCTTCAAGCAGGGTGCCCTCGACGCGAAGCACCGGCCGGCCGGGAAAGACCACGTCGCCCTCCTGCACCGAGAATATCCTGCCGCGGAAGCGAAAGTCCTTCAGGTAGCGCAGCAGGTCTTCGGGAAACCCCTGGGCTGCCAGAAACGCCAGGTCGTCCCGGGTAAAGCGCAGCGACCGCAGCGTTTTCAGCAGATCTTCAAGCCCTGCGAAAATGGTATAGCCGCCTTCAAACGGGTTTTTCCTGAAGTGGTAATCAAATACCGCATCCTGCAAATGCGTATCGCTCTTGAAATAGGCTTGCGCCATGCTGAGCTGATACAGGTCGGTATAGGTCGCCGTGAAACTGAACATCTGAGCCCCTGTCGTCTGTGGCGGCTGGCCGCCCGCGCAACGTGCTGACACTTTGACACAGCCCCTGCGCCCTCGCCAGCCCGCCTTAACACAGGATAGACCGGGTCGGGCGCAGCGCGGAGCAGCGCACCTCAGCCCAGATGCAGCAGCATGGTCTCCGGCGCCTCCAGATAGCTCTTCCACAGGTTGCAGAAGCGCGCGATGGTGCCGCCATCGATCAGCCGGTGATCGCCCGCCCAGGTCACCGTCATGATTGCGCGGCGGCACACTTCGCCGGCGGCGTCGAAGCGCGGCAGCCACTGGGTCTTGCCGATGGCCACGATAGCCACCTCCGGGGCGTTGATGATCGGCGCGGCGTAGGTGCCGCCCAGGGCGCCTATATTGGAGATGGTAATGGTGCCGTCCGCAAGGTCAGCCTGGGCGACACGCCCCTCCCGCGCGCCTTCGATCAGCCGCTGCGCCTCGCGCGCCACGTCCAGCAGGCTGAGCCGCTCGACGCCCTTGACGTTGGGCACCATCAGCCCCGCCTTGCCGTCCACCGCCATGCCGATATTGCACGCGGGCAGGTAGCGGATCTCATCACCCTCTTCGCTGAGCCGGCTGTTGAGGATCGGATACTCGGCAATCGCCAGCGCCATGGCCTTCATGAAGAACGGCATCAGCGTCAGCCGGGTCTCCAGCGCCTCGGCGCGGGACTTGAGCCGCTCGCGCAGGGCCACCAGCTCGGTAACATCGATCTCCTCGCCATACTGGAAGTGCGGAATGGTGCTGGCCGAGGCGACCATCTGCTTGGCCATGGCCGCACGCACGCCGCGCAGCGGCTCCGTGCGCACCTCGCCCTGGCCGGCGTCTTGGATAGACGCACTCGCTGCTGCCCCCGAAGCCGCCTGCGAAGCGACGGGGGCCGCCTGACCGGATTCCAGCCAGGCCGTCACGTCCTCCTTGAGCACCCGGCCGTCCTTGCCCGAGCCCGGCACCTGGGCCAGGTCCAGGTCGTGTTCGCGCAGCAGCCGGCGCACCGCCGGGCTGGCCGGAATCCGACCGTGGGGGCCGCCTCGCTGCGGCTCGGCGCGGCTTGTTGCAGCCTGGCGCCGGGCTTCCTCGGCGGCGCTGGGGCTCGCTACATGCTCGGCGCTATCGACGCTAGCGTCGGCGTCTGCCTGCGTATCTACGGCGTCCGGCGCGGTGCCCTCCGCCTCGGCGTCGCTGTCGGGCTGATAGGCGTATAGCGGCTCGTGCACCTTGGCAATCTCGCCCTGGGCCACGTGCAGGCGAGTCACGCGGCCGGCTTCCGGCGCGGTGATCTCGACCAGCGCCTTGTCGGTCATCACCTCGACCACCGGCTGGTCTTCGACGATAAAATCGCCCTCGCCGATGTGCCACTCGACCACTTCACACTCCACGATACCTTCGCCGATATCGGGCAGTTTGAATTCACTCATGGCGTCACTCCTGGCCTGATACCGGGTTAAAAGCTCATGCTGTCGCGAATTGCCTCGAACACCTTGAGATGATCGGGCATATACTCTTTCTCCAGCGTCAGCGGGAACGGCGTATCCAGCCCCGTCACGCGTCGAATCGGCGACTCCAGGTACAGGAAGCAGCGCTCCTGAATGGCCGCGGCGATCTCGCCGGCAAAGCCGCCGGTGCGCGGCGCCTCGTGGGTCACCACCAGGCGGCCGGTCTTGAGCACCGACTCCGCCAGCGTGTCCTCATCCCAAGGCAGAATGCTGCGCAGATCGATCACCTCGCAGGAGATCCCCTCCTTCTCGGCAAGCTCTACCGCCTTGCCGATCACTTCCATCTGGGCACCCCAGCCCACCACGGTAATATCGCTGCCTTCGCTGAGCACTTCGGCCTCGCCCAGCGGCAGCTGATAGTCTTCCTCGGGCACCTCGCCGGTGGATGCCCGATAGAGCCGCTTGGGCTCGAAGAACAGCACCGGGTCCGGGTCGCGAATGGCGGCCAGCAGCAGGCCCTTGGCCTGGTAGGGGTTGCGCGGGATCACCACCTTGAGCCCCGGGGTGTGGGCGAAGTACGCCTCCGGCGACTGGGAGTGGTAGAGGCCGCCAGAGATACCGCCGCCGTAGGGCGCACGCACGGTCAGGCTGCCGACGTTGAACAGATTTCCCGAGCGGTAGCGAAACTTGGCCGTCTCGTTGACGAGCTGGTCGAAGGCCGGAAAGATGTAGTCGGCAAACTGGATCTCGGCCACCGGCACCGAGCCCTGGGCGGCCAGGCCGTTGGCAAAGCCGGCGATGCCCTGCTCCACCAGCGGCGTATTGAAGCAGCG
>DATHXP010000151.1:0-11049 GCA_035459605.1 Halomonas sp.
TCAAGGAGTGCATCGGTGACCGTGTGCCTGGCGCCGTGGCTTGGAACCTGTTCGACATGGATGCCAAGTTCGCCGATGTCGAAACGGTGGATACATGTGTTGAATATCTGAACGGCCTGGCTAAGAAATAAGTTATTTTCCACTGCCTGACAGGTCGTGCGTGGCCTGTCAGATGGGCGGTCTCAAGTTCCAAGTGCAACGCTATTGAAGAGCGCTTGGAACTTGAGGCCGCCCTTGATGGTTCAGCATGATGGCGTGAGCACGTCGCCGCAGGGCGGGCTTCTCTACTTGTTGATAGGTATCCTCCAACACTTGGAGGTCGGTGTCGGGTAGAGTTTCCACGAAGCGGTGTGTCATGCTTATCATTCTGGTTCAGCCAATCATGGCCGGGCGGTATGTCGGAGAATTTTAGGTCAGCACTTATGATGGTTATGGGTTTGACAGGGTATACCGGAGCCGGCCAGCGCCTTGAAGCCTAATGGAGCTGCTATTCCTCGGCACCTCCGCCGGAGTGCCCACCAAGTCGCGCAACGTCAGCGCGACGGCAATCAAGTCGAGCAAGAGCCGGCGCTGGTGCCTGGTGGACTGTGGCGAAGGCACGCAGCATCGCCTGTTGCATACTCCCTTATCGCTCAGCCAGCTGGACGCTATTCTGGTGACTCATCTGCATGGCGATCACTGCTATGGCCTGCCGGGGCTGCTGGCCAGTGCGGCACAGGCGGGGCGCGAGACGCCGCTTACCCTGGTTGGCCCCGGGTCGCTCGATGCCTTTATACAGGCTATCCAGGCGACGACCGGTCTTCATCTCACCTACAAGCTTCGCTTCCTGGCGGTCGAATCCCTGACGACGCCCTTTGAAACCGCGGATTTCACGGTGGAAGTAGCGGCGCTTTCCCACAGCGTTGCTTCCTACGCCTATGCTTTCAGTGAGAAGCACCAGCCGCAAAGACTCGATACCCGACGCCTGGAGATGCTGAATGTGCCCCGGGGGCCTGCCTGGGGGCGCTTGCAGCGGGGTGAAGACATTGTGCGGGAAGACGGCACCCGAATAACCAGTGGTCAGGTGCTGCTACCGAAGCCGGCTCCTAGAAAGATCGTGATCGCTGGAGATAACGACACGCCGGCGCTGCTCGAACCCTTATGTCGCGACGCGCAGGTGCTGGTTCACGAGGCCACCTATACCCAAGCCGTGGTCCAGCGACTCGGCACAGATCATCGACACAGTACCGCAGCCCGGGTAGCCAGGTTTGCCCAGCGTCTGGCGCTGCCCAATCTTGTGCTGAGTCATTTCAGCCCGCGCTATAAAACAACTGAGAACGCAGTGCCCAGCATCAGGGATATCGCGCAGGAGGCTGCCGCCCACTATCAGGGGCGGCTGTTTTTGGCAGAAGATTTTGCACGCTATCGACTCGCGCCCGGAGGCGAGTTGAGTCGGCTTGATCAAGAAATTGACGCTTAGCCAGGCGAGGGCGATGGTATCGCACCGCGTCGGGAGCTGAGCAGGTGTGGTGAGGCACCGCTGATCTCGACCGAGCACAAGCTGCACATCCCGTTCAGGAAAGTTGGCGCATATGTTCAATTATTCAGTTCCGCAGTTGGTTATTAATAGGGTATGAACGCCAGCCTTCATGGCGGGCACCTGCTGCATAAAAATAACCTTTCGGAGCACCTCTCATGACCAGTGAGAAAAAACCTCGGCCAAGCTTGGCTCTGGCGCTGCTGCCTATCCTGCTCACCTTCCTGGTGCTGGGGACGCAGCTATTCATTTACGACACCTTCACGCCCCATGTGCCCCTGGTGATCGGTATCGCCATCACGGCGGTCGTGGGTCGCTATCTGGGCTGCACCTGGAAAGATATGCAGGAGGGCATGCTGCACGTGGTCAGCGTGGGCCTGCCGGCGGTGGGCATCCTGATTCTGGTGGGCATGATCACCGGCGTGTGGATCTCCAGCGGCACCGTGCCGACGCTGATCTATTACGGCCTGAATGTGCTCAGCCCGCAGATATTCCTGGCGGCGGCGGCGCTGCTGTGTGCCGTCGTCTCGGTGTCTCTGGGCACCTCCTGGGGCACCGTGGGTACCGTGGGTCTGGCGCTGATGGGTATCGGTGCCGGCTTCGGCATTCCCGTCTACTGGACCGCCGGCGCCGTGGTGTCCGGCGCCTTCTTTGGCGACAAGGTCTCGCCGCTGTCGGACACCACCAACCTGGCCCCGGCGGTGACCGGCGTTGATCTGTTCGACCATATTCGCAACCTGATGCCGACGACCCTGCCGGCCATGCTGATTGCGCTGGCGATCTATACGCTCGTCGGCTTCAACATGGTGGGCGACGAGGCGGCCTCCTTTGCGCGCATCACTTCCATCAATAACGGCCTGGCGGACAGTTTCACGCTCAGCCTGTGGACGGTGCTCCCGGTGGTGCTGGTCATCGGGCTGGCGATTGGGCGTATGCCGGCGATGCCGGTGCTATTTACCGGCGTGGTGCTGGGCGGGGTGACGGCGGTGCTGTTTCAGGGCGCTTCGCTCAAGGAGATCTTTGCCTACGCCTTTTCAGGCTATGAAATCGCCACCGGGGTCGCCGAGATCGACGGCCTGCTGAATCGCGGCGGCATTCAGTCGATGACCTGGGTCATCACCCTGCTGCTGATTGCGCTTTCCTTCGGCGGCGTTTTGGAAAGTACCGGCAGCATGCGCGCGATCATCGAAGCGGTGGTCAAGCGTGCGCGCAGCTTTGGCGCCCTGCAGACATCGGCTATCTGCAGCTCTATCTCAACCAACGTGGTGGCCGGTGACCCCTACCTGTCGATCGCCCTGACCGGGCGCATGTTCGGTCCCGTCTATCGCGGCATGAAGTACTCCATGCTCAATCTGTCCCGGGCCACGGAGGAGGGCGGTACCCTGGTGTCGCCGCTGATTCCCTGGAACGCCGGCGGCGCCGTGGTGATCACCTCGCTGGGGCTTGGTGTCTATAGCGGCAGCACGATCGATCTGCTGTATATCCCGCTAGCCTTCGCCTGCTGGCTGTCGCCGCTGATCGGCATTGTCTACGGCTGGATCGGTCGATTCTCGCCCAGGGCCAGTGAAGACGAGCAGGCTCGCTGGGCCGAGCAGGGCGAAGAGATCATGGACGTACAGCAGGTCCAGAACGAGATGCGTTCGAGTGTTTATCGCGTCAACTAGCTTCAAATAGCCGCATTTGGATTATTGATTGGTCGCCGGCCGGCACAGTCTCTAGCTTGGTATGGAAGCCTCGCCAGAGCTGCGCACGGCAAATATCAAGATGCCATCAATTGGTATGGCAGCAAACAATAAGGAGCATCCCATGAATACTACTCAGCTTCGCGATTACGATCCCCAGATTGCCGCCGCCATTGCCGGCGAAGAGGCTCGTCAGGAGGCCCACATCGAGCTGATCGCCTCCGAGAACTATGCCAGCCGCGCGGTGATGGAGGCCCAGGGCACCCAGCTCACCAACAAGTACGCCGAGGGCTATCCGGGAAGGCGCTACTACGGCGGCTGTGAGCACGTGGACGTGGTGGAAAGCCTGGCCATCGAGCGCGCCTGCGCGCTGTTTGGCGCCGACTATGCCAACGTGCAGCCGCACTCCGGCGCCCAGGCCAACGCCGCCGCCTTCATGGCCATGGTGTCGCCGGGTGATACGGTGCTGGGCATGAGCCTGGCTCACGGCGGCCACCTGACCCACGGTGCGGCGCCGAACTTTTCCGGCAAGTACTATCACGCCGTCCAGTATGGCCTGGTCCCCGAGACCGGCGAGATCGACTACGAGGAGGTCGAGCGTCTGGCGCGCAGCCACAAGCCGAAGATGATCATCGCCGGCTTCTCGGCGTACTCCCGGGTCGTCGACTGGCGCCGCTTCCGCGACATCGCCGATGAGGTGGGCGCCTGGCTGCTGGTCGATATGGCCCACGTGGCAGGCCTGGTGGCCGCCGGACACTACCCGAGCCCGCTTCCCCACGCCCACGTGGTCACCACCACCACCCACAAGACCCTGCGCGGCCCGCGCGGCGGGCTGATCCTCTCCGCCACCGGCGACGAGGCGCTGTACAAGAAGCTCAACGGCGCGGTCTTTCCGGGCCAGCAGGGCGGTCCGCTGATGCATGTCATCGCCGCCAAGGCGGTGGCCTTCCGCGAGGCCATGAGCCAGGACTTCGTGCGCTACCAGGCCAGCGTCATCGACAACGCCCGGGCCATGGCCAAGGTGTTCGTCGAGCGCGGCCTCGATGTGGTATCGCGCGGCACCGATAACCACCTGCTGCTGGTCTCGCTGATCAAGCAGGGGGTGACCGGCAAGGACGCTGATGCGGCGCTTGAGCGCGCCCATATCACCGTCAACAAGAACGCCGTGCCCAACGACCCGCAAAGCCCCTTTGTGACCTCCGGGCTGCGTATCGGTACGCCAGCGGTAACGACCCGCGGCTTCGATGAGAACGACTGCACGGCCCTGGCCGGCTGGATCTGCGACATCGTCGATGCCCTTGCGGCCGGCGGTGACACCAGCACCATCGAAGCCGAAGTGCGCGACAAGGTCGCCGAGGTCTGTGCCCGTCATCCGGTCTATGGCCCGGTGTCTGCCGACACGGCGACGCCCGTCGCCTGAACCCTATCACCGCTGCACAGGCAGACGTCTTCGAGGAGAGCATCATGCAACGATATTCAGGTTTCGGGCTGGTCAAGCACGCGCTGAGCCACCACGAGAACTGGCAGCGCCAGTGGCGCAACCCCACCCCCAAGAAGCGCTACGACGTGATTGTCGTCGGCGGCGGCGGGCACGGCCTGGCCACCGCCTACTATCTGGCCAAGAACCACGGCATCAAGAACGTGGCGGTGCTCGAGAAGGGCTGGCTGGGCGGCGGCAATACCGCGCGCAACACCACCATCGTGCGCTCCAACTATCTGTGGGACGAGTCGGCGCGACTCTATGACCACTCGCTGGATCTGTGGAAGGGGCTGTCTCAGGAGCTCAATTACAACGTGATGTTCTCCCAGCGCGGCGTGATGAACCTGGGCCACACCCTGCAGGACATGCGCGATATCCAGCGCCGGGTGCACGCCAATCGGCTCAACGGCGTTGACAGCGAAGTGATTCTGGCCGACCAGATCAAGGAGATCGTGCCGATCATCGACACTTCCAAGCGCGCGCGCTATCCGATTCTCGGCGCCTCCTGGCAGAAGACGGCCGGCGTTGCTCGCCACGACGCGGTGGCCTGGGGCTTCGCCCGGGCGGCGGACGCCCTGGGGGTCGATATCCTGCAGAACACCGAGGTCACCGGCTTCAAGATTCGCGACGGCCAGGTGTACGGCGTACACACCAACCGCGGCGATATCGAGTCCAAGACCATCGGCTGCGTGACCGCGGGCAACTCCGGCGTGGTGGCCAAGATGGCCGGTCTCAAGCTGCCGCTGGAGTCGCATCCGCTGCAGGCGCTGGTCTCCGAGCCGCTCAAGCCGATTCTCGACACCGTGGTGATGTCCAACCACGTGCACGGCTATGTCAGCCAGTCCGACAAGGGCGACCTGGTGATCGGCGCCGGCATCAACGGCTATCTGGGCTACGGCCAGCGCGGCAGCTACTCCACCGTGGAGCATACCCTGCAGGCCATCGTCGAGATGTTTCCGATCTTCTCCCGGGTGCGCATGAACCGCCAGTGGGGCGGCATCGTCGACACCTGCGCCGACGCCTGCCCGATCCTGTCGAAGACCAAGGTCAAGGGCCTGTTCTTCAACTGCGGCTGGGGCACCGGCGGCTTCAAGGCCACTCCCGGGTCCGGGCACGTGTTTGCCGCGAGTCTCGCCAAGGGCGAGATGCACCCCATCGCCGCGCCGTTTTCCATCGATCGCTTCAACACCGGTGCGCTGGTCGACGAACACGGCGCCGCCGGCGTCGCCCACTAGGTACTGACGAAAACGGTCTGCGCTCGACAATACGGCGTTAAAAAATGGCTCAATATGCTCATTTACGCACTTGTAAACTCCGCTATTTCGCCATTTATTGCCTTGTCTTGGCCATCGCTCGACGAGTTTTCGTTCAGCACCTGGTAGCCATAGCCGCGCAGAAAATGATTCGCTTTCATCCGAGCGATGGAGGAATAAAAAAATGTTTTATATCCACTGCCCTTACTGCGACGAATATCGCGACGAAGAGGAGTTCGCTCCCAAGGGCCAGGCGCATATTGCCCGCCCGGCGGACCCGGAAAGCTGCAGCGATGAAGAGTGGGGCGACTACCTGTTCTTCCGCGACAACCCGCGCGGCATCCACCACGAGCTGTGGGTGCACGCGATTGGCTGTCGCAAGTTTTTCAACATCACCCGCAACTCGGCGAGCTACGAAATCCTCGAAACCTATCGCATGGGTGAGCAGCCTAAAGTCACCGCACAGACGCTGGCGGACACGGAAAAGCAGGCCGCCGGCTCGCGCACCGAAAGCGAGGCGCTGAACAAGAGCGGCGAGACATCCAGCACTGTCAACAAGGAGGCATCGGCATGACCCAGCCCCATCGTCTGCAGCAGGGCGGTCGTATCGATCGCTCTCGCACTTTGAGCTTTACCTTCAACGGCAAGACGTACCGCGGCTACGGCGGCGATACGCTGGCCTCGGCGCTGCTGGCCAACGGCATTGATATCGTCAACCGCAGCTTCAAGTATTCGCGGCCGCGCGGCATCGTCGCCGCCGGCGCGGAAGAGCCCAATGCGGTGGTTCAGCTGGGCAAGACAGAAGCCGCCCAGGTGCCCAACGTGCGCGCCACCCAGCAGGGGCTTTACGAGGGCCTGACCGCGCGCTCCACCAACGGCTGGCCCAACGTCCAGCGCGACCTGATGAGCTGGGTCGGCAAGCTGGGCGGCAACTTCATGCCGCCGGGCTTCTACTACAAGACCTTCATGGCGCCGGCCTCGCTGTGGATGACCTACGAGAAGTACATCCGCAAGGGCGCCGGCCTGGGTCGCGCGCCCAGCGAAAACGATCCGGACATCTACGATCACCTCAACCAGCACTGCGACGTGCTGGTGATCGGTGCCGGCCCGGCGGGCCTGGCGGCGGCGCTGACAGCGGCCGAGAGCGGCGCCCGGGTGATTCTGTGCGACGAGCAGGAAGAGATGGGCGGTTCGCTGCTGGACAGCCGCGAGACCCTGGACGGCGCGCCGGCGGACCAGTGGGCGAAATCCACCCTCGAGACCCTGTCGGGCATGGATAACGTGACGCTGCTGGCCCGCACCACTGCCAACGGCTATCACGATCACAACTTCGTGACCCTGCACGAGCGGCGTACCGAGCACTTGGCGGACACCGCCCCTCGGGTCAAGAACCGCCGCCAGGCGCGCGCGCGCCTGCATCGGGTGCGTGCCAGCCAGGTCGTGCTGGCCAGCGGCGCCCACGAGCGTCCGCTGGTCTACGCCAGCAACGACGTGCCCGGCAACCTGCTGGCCGGCGCCGTCTCCAACTATATCCGTCGCTACGCCGTGGTGCCGGGCAGCAAGCTGGTGCTCTCCACCACCAACGACCACGCCTACCGCGCGGCGCTGGACTGGGCGGACGCCGGTCGCGAAGTGGTGGCGATTGTCGATGCCCGAGCCAATCCGGACGGCGATCTGGTCCAGGAGGCCAAGTCCAAGGGCATCCGCGTGATCACCGGCTCTGCGGTGATCGAGGCCAAGGGCGCCAATCGCGTCACGGGAGCCCGGGTGGCCAAGGTCGATATCGAACGCTTCGCGGTCACCGGCAAGGTCGAGGAGCTCGCCTGCGATACCATCGCCAGCTCCGGCGGCTACAGCCCGGTGGTGCACCTGGCCTCGCATATCGGCGTGCGCCCCACCTGGCGCGACGACATCCTCGGCTTCGTGCCCGGCGAAGTGAAGGGCATGCATCCGGCAGGCGGTGCCCAGGGCGTCTATGCGCTGGGCGAGGTGCTGGCGGATGGCGCCGATGCCGGCGCCCGGGCGGCCAGGGCCAGCGGTATCGAGTCCGTCGCCGAGCTGGCGCTGCCCCAGGCGGACGCTCGCCAGGAGTCCCCGGCCTGCGCGCTCTACCAGGTGCCCCACGAGAAAAAGACCCTGCGCGCGCCCAAGCAGTTCGTCGACCTGCAAAACGACGTGACCGCCGCCGGCATCGAGGTGGCGACGAAAGAAGGCTTCGAGTCCATCGAGCACGTCAAACGCTACACCGCCATGGGCTTCGGGACCGACCAGGGCAAGCTGGGCAACATCAACGGCATGGCCATCGCCGCGCGGATGCTGAAGCGCTCGATCCCCGAGGTGGGCACCACGGTGTTTCGCCCCAACTACACGCCGATCACCTTCGGCGCCGTCGTGGGGCGTCACGCCAGGGAGCTGTTCGACCCCGAGCGCTACACCGCCATGCATCAGTGGCACGTGGAGAACGGCGCCGAGTTCGAGGACGTCGGCCAGTGGAAGCGTCCCTGGTATTTTCCACAGGAACGTCGCGCGGAGAACGGCGAGCTGCGCATGGAAACCATGGGCGAGGCGGTGGCCCGGGAGAGCCTGGCGGTTCGCACCAGCGTCGGCATTCTGGATGCCTCCACCCTGGGCAAGATCGATATCCAGGGGCCGGACGCCCGCGAGTTTCTGAACCGCGTCTACACCAACAAGTGGGCCAAGCTGGCGCCGGGGCGGGTGCGCTACGGCCTGATGTGCAAGGACGACGGCATGCTGATGGACGACGGCACCACCAGCTGCCTGGGCGAAAACCATTTCCTGATGACCACCACCACCGGCGGCGCCGCCGGCGTGATGGAGTGGCTGGAGCTGTGGCACCAGACCGAGTGGCCGGAGCTCAAGGTGTATTTCACCTCGGTCACCGACCACTGGGCAACCATGACCGTGACCGGTCCGAACGCCCGCAAGCTGCTCTCCGAGGTGACAGACATAGATTTGGATAAGGAAAGCTTCAAGTTTATGGACTGGCGCAACGGCAAGGTCGCCGACGTGCCGGCGCGGGTGTTCCGCATCTCCTTCACCGGGGAGCTGGCCTACGAGATCAACGTCCAGGCCAACTACGCCATGCACGTGTGGAAGACCCTGTTCGAGCACGGCAAGAAGTATGACCTGACGCCCTACGGCACCGAGACCATGCACGTGCTGCGCGCCGAGAAGGGGCTGATCATCGCCGGTCAGGACACCGACGGTTCGGTGACGCCGGAGGATCTGGGCATGTTCTGGGCGATCGGCTACGACAAGCCGTTTTCCTGGATCGGCAAGCGCGCCCTGACCCGTTCGGACACCGCGCGCAAGGACCGCAAGCAGTTTGTCGGCCTCAAGCCCCTCGACCCGAAAGTGGTGCTGGAAGAGGGCGCCCATATCGTCCTCGACAAGGAGCAGCCCATTCCCATGGACATGCTGGGCCATGTGACCTCGAGCTACTACAGCCCGAACCTGGAAAGCGGCTTTGCTTTGGCAGTGGTCAAAGGCGGCCGCGACCGCATGGGCGAGAAGGTCTATCTGCCGATGCCGGACGGCCAGGTTCATGAGGCCGAGATCGTCAGCCCCGTATTCATCGATCCCAAGGGAGAGCGTCAGCATGTCTGATACCACTTACGGCAAGGTTGCCACCTTCGATACCCGTCCGGACGTCTCGATTCCCATGGAATCGCCGCTGTCCGTGGCGTTCAACAAGATCAGCGTTTCAATGCCGGCCCCGACCCTGGGGCAGGACAGCCAGGTTCAGCTCGAGGAAAAGGCCTTTCTGGGCCACCTGATCCTGCGCGGCGGCGCCATCGTTCTCGATGAGGCGGTGCGCGAGGTGCTCGGCATCAGCCTGCCCGGCCGGCCCCTGGGGCTGGCGCTGGACGCCAGTGGCGAGCGCTCCGTTCAGTGGCTGTCGCCGGACGAATGGCTGGTGATCGTGCCCGGCGGCGAGGAGTTCGAGCTGGAAAATCGCCTGCGCGAGAAGCTGGGCGACGCCCACTTCGCCATCCTCAACGCCAGCGGCGGCCAGACGCTGGTCGAGCTGTCCGGCGACAAGGCCCGGGAAGTGCTCATGAAGTCGGTGCCCTACGACGTTCACCCGAGCAACTTTCCGGTGGGCAAGGCGGTCAGCGTGGTATTTGCCAAGTCCAGCGTCATTCTGCGTCGCCCCAGCGAGGAGCGCTATGAGCTGGTGCTGCGCCGAAGCTTCGCCGACTACTGCTATCGCTGGCTGCTGGACGCCGGCGAAGAGTACGGGATTGGCGTGAAGCGCTGAGTCGAAACGCGCGGGCAAGACAAAAGCCGGGGCCGGAAATAAATGCCGGCCCCGGAAAAGAGCCCCGTCGTACTTCCCGGTAGGGGGTAATGCACCAGGAAGTGACAAGTCTTCAGCCGCTGTCGCGCGGGTGGCCTCGCGTCACCGCCGCGTCGACGGCGGGTGGGTCCGTCCGCTGTTACGGCACTCGTGCGATAAGCAGAGCGCCTGACTGCGGAGTCGTTCTCTGTTATTACTCTTAAAGAAGGAAAAGCAATGTCTATCAAGATCAAGGCCCTGCGCGATGCACAGCCGGATGTGTTGCTGGATGCCACGCCGTGGGAAAAGCTCTCTGGTGAGCCGCATACCGTCAACCTCAACGCCTACGCGTCGGAGGACGGCACCAAGACCATGGGTACCTGGATCTGCACGCCAGGCAAGTGGGCGGTGAACTATGACAAGTGGGAGTACTGTGACTTCCGCGAAGGCTACTGTATTCTCACTCCGGAAGGCGGCGAGCCGATTCATCTCAGGGCCGGCGACATCTTCATTGTCGAGCCCGGCTTCAAGGGCACCTGGGAAGTGGTGGAGACGGTACGCAAGTACTTTGTCTTTGCGTAAGGGTGTGTTGCCCGGTGCGCGTTTGTAGCATCGGGCAACATCATGACGGGGTCGCCTATCCAGTGCGCCTGCCCCTATCATGAGAAGGCCGGGGCCTGTCCCTGAGGGATCCCCACAAATAGAATAAGGAAAACAGTGCATTAGGATTGAAAAAAGTCTGCATGGGCAGGCATGTTGTTAATCGCCAAACCAACAATATGCCGAGGAGCCCATGCAGACGTTTCAATTCTTGCACA
>DATHXP010000152.1:0-6540 GCA_035459605.1 Halomonas sp.
GTTCGAGCAGATTACCCGCGATCATGTGGTGGAGATCGGCGGCTATCGCTACCCTGCCCGAGCGCTGGGCATGGATATGTTTGTGGACATTGATTACGCCTGTATCTCCTTGAATCAAGGCGATATCTTTCTGTTCACCACTCAGGCGGTGCAGGGCACCTTGATGCCGTCGGACTATGTCAGTCTGATTCGCCAAGGGGCCAGCGACCTGGATGCCGCCTGCGAGCGGCTGGCCGAAACGGCGCGCCAGCGCGCTCTGGAGCAGGGGTACGGTGGCGATCAATTCTGCTTTCAGCTGGTGCGTATCGATGGTCTGACAGAGGCCGATGACCAGCAGGCGCCGGCGCGGCTCGACGATGAGCGCCCGATACCGCCGGAGCTTGGCGTCGGTGATGTCATCGACGCCCTCGAGGTGCGCGAGGTGCTGTCGTGGACCACCCATTCCCGCGTCTACCAGGTGAGGGATCGGGCCACCGGGCGCGACCTGGTGATGAAAGCGCCCAGCCCCGAGCTGTCTCGCCGCAGCGCCTATCTCGAGCACTTCCTGCTGCAGCAATCGATTATCAGGAACGTCGATTCGCCCCATGTGGTGAGGTCGGTGAAGCCATCGCAGCCCAGGCAGTATCTCTATTACTTGATGGAATACATCGAAGGCGTTCCCCTGACGCAGTGGATTCAGCGGCATCCCGAGGCAAGCATCGCCCAGCGCCTGGCCATTGGGCATGAGCTGGGCAAGGGGCTGCAGGCGCTGCATCAGCGCGACCTGGTGCATCAGCAGATCTACCCGGGAAGCGTCATCGTCGAGGCCGGCGGGCGCGTCGTGCTCGTCGACTTCAGCGCCTGCCATCCCCGCGAGCCCGAACGGCAACGCCACCTGCGCGAGCTGCTGCGCCAGGTCGGCATGACCGAACACAGCGCGCCAGAATATGCCCTGGATGATGAAGTGGGGCGGCGCAGCGATCAGTACTCGCTGGCCTCGACGCTGTACTGGCTGCTGACCGGCGAGCTCCCCTATGGAGTGCCGATGCGCGATCTGGTCAGCCATACCGACCTGGAAAGCCTCGAATACCGCAGCGCTCGCCACGGCAACCCCGAGGTGTCCGCGCGATTGGATGCGGTGCTCAAGCGCGCGCTGTCACCGCAGCGTGAGCGGCGCTATCGGCGCCTCTCGGAGTTCCTCGAAGCGCTGTGCGACGCCCAGCGGCCGCTGCGCAAGCCGCGGCGCTGGTTTGAACCACCGTGGCTGTGGCAGGGCATTGTGGTGGGCCTGCTGGCGCTGAGCAGCGCCGTCTGGCTTCTGCGTTAGGCTCAACGCTCGACGCCAGGACTGGAGCCGGGGCCGTCGCGCAAATACCGCGGCGCCGCTGCCTTACAGGGCAAATTCGGGCAGCTTGCGCGGCACCCGCTGCAGCTTCAGCCTGGCGACCTTGGGCAGGCCGTTTTCGAAAGGCGGGAAGTCTTCGCCCTGGATCAGCGGCGAGAGATAGCGGCGGCAGGCCTCGGTGATGCCGAAGCCGTCCTTGCTGATAAAGTCGCGCGGCATGAGCTTTTCCCGGTTGGCGATTTCTGCCAGCGGCGCCGCCTCGATGGTCCAGGCGTAGGGGTCGTTGGCGGTGCGGATGATCGCCGGCATGCGGGCATTCTGCCCGTCCAGCGCCAGCTCGACGGCATGTACGCCCACCGCATAGGCCTGCTCGACGTCGGTGCGCGACGCCAGGTGCCGTGCGGAGCGCTGCAGGTAGTCGGGCACCGCCCAGTGATACTTGTAGCCCAGGTCCTGCTTGACCATGCCGGCGAGCGTCGGCGCCACGCCACCCAGCTGGCGGTGTCCGAAGGCGTCGGTGCTGCCGGCGTCGGCCAGGAAGGTGCCATCTTCATAGTGGGCGCCCTCGGAGACCACGATCACGCAGTAGCCGTATTTCTTGACCGCCTCGTCGACCCGCGTCATCACCGCTTCGCGGTTGAAGGCAATCTCGGGGAAAATAATCAGGTGCGGCGGTTCGCCCTCGCCCTGGCCTGCCAGGCCGGCGGCGGCGGCGATCCAGCCCGCGTGGCGCCCCATGACCTCGAGCACAAACACCTTGGTGGAGGTGGCGCACATGGAAGCCACGTCCAGCGAGGCCTCCAGCGTGGAGGTGGCGATATACTTGGCCACGCTGCCGAAGCCGGGAGAGTTGTCGGAAATCGGCAGGTCGTTGTCGACGGTCTTGGGCACGTGGATCGCGGTCAGCGGATAGCCCATGGTTTCAGACAGCTGCGAGACCTTGAGGCAGGTGTCGGCGCTGTCGCCGCCGCCGTTGTAGAAGAAATAGCGGATATCATGGGCGCGGAACACCTCGATCAGCCGCTCATACTGGACGCGATGGGTGTCGATATCCTTGAGCTTGTAGCGACACGAGCCAAAGGCGCCGCCGGGGGTGTGGCGAAGCGCGGCAATGGCTTCGTCGCTTTCGGCACTGACGTCGATCAGGTCTTCAGTCAGGGCGCCGATGATGCCGTTATGGCCGGCGTAGACCTTGCCGATACGGTCGGCATGGCGGCGGCAGGTCTCGATGACCCCGCAGGCGCTGGTATTGATCACGGCGGTGACGCCGCCGGACTGGGCATAAAAGGCGTTGTGCTGAGCCATTGGCTTTCCTGTTGCTGGTCGCAGTGAAAGGCAGCGTCGCTGCGATGGCGACGCCGCCTTCAGGGGATAGGTTTACCGGGTGGCGATTCTAGCGCATTGGCCTGATAGCTGCATCTCGGGGCGCTGGAGAGGGTAAGGGCGGCGTGCTAGGCTGCCGCTTTCGGCGTGGCCGGGCCCGCCCCGGCGAATGACCCGTCAGCGGAGCGAACATGCATCTTCATATACTGGGTATCTGCGGTACCTTCATGGGCAGCCTGGCGCTGCTGGCCAGCGAGCTTGGCCACCGGGTCAGCGGCTCGGACGCCAACGTCTATCCGCCGATGAGCACGCAGCTCGCCGAGGCCGGCATCGCGCTGATGGAGGGCTATCACGCCGAGAACCTCGCGCCGCGCCCGGATCTGGTCGTCGTCGGCAATGCCCTGAGCCGCGGCAACCCCGAAGTCGAGGCGCTGCTCGACGCCGGCCTGCCCTACGTTTCAGGGCCGCAGTGGCTGGCCGAGCACGTTCTGCCCGGGCGGCAGGTGATTGCCGTTGCGGGCACCCATGGCAAGACCACCACGGCGAGCATGACGGCCTGGCTGCTGGAGGCCGCCGGTCTGTCCCCCGGTTTTCTGATCGGCGGCGTGCCGCGCAACTTCGGCATCTCCGCGCGCCTGGGGCGTCGCGACGCGCCCTTTGTGGTGGAGGCCGACGAATACGACACGGCCTTTTTCGACAAGCGCTCCAAGTTCGTGCACTACCGCCCCGATATCGCCGTGCTGGGCAACCTCGAGTTCGATCATGCGGATATCTTCGATGATCTGGCGGCCATCGAGCGGCAGTTTCACCACCTGGTGCGCACCGTGCCCGGCAAGGGGCGGCTGCTGGTAGCCGACGGCGAGCCGGCGCTGGAGCGCGTGCTGGAGCAGGGCTGCTGGTCGCCGGTGGTGCGCTTTGGCGACGCCGCCGACAGCGAGTGGCGCTTTGTGCTTGAGCGCGCCAACGGCAGCCGTTTCAGAGTGCTCCAGCGTCATGCCACGCCGCTGGCAGGCGAGGGACAAACTGAACCGCAGGCGGTCGTCGACTGGTCGCTGAGCGGGCTGCACAACGTGCGCAACGGCCTGGCGGCCATTGCGGCTGCCGACGCCTGCGGCGTGGCGCTGGCCCAGGCGGCCGAGGCGCTGGAGCGTTTCGAGACGCCGCGCCGGCGCCAGGAGCTGCGCGGCGAGGTCGGCGGCGTCCAGGTCATCGACGACTTTGCCCATCATCCCACGGCGATTGCCATGACGCTTGCCGGCATGCGAGCCGGCGGCGCCGACGGCCGCCTGCTGGCGGTGATCGAGCCGCGTTCCAACACCATGCGCATGGGCAGCCTGCGCGGGCGTCTTGCCGAAAGCGTGAGCGACGCCGACCTGGCCTGGTGGTATCAGCCGCCGGGCCTGGACTGGTCGCTGGCGCCGCTGGTCGAGGCGGCCGGGGTGCCGGGGCGCATCTTCAACGATATCGATGCGCTGGTGGCGGCGCTGGCCGAGGAGGCTCGGCCGGGCGACCGCATCGTGGTGATGTCCAACGGCGCTTTTGGCGGCATTCATGAGCGGCTGCTGGCGGCGCTGGAGGTCGCTCATGCGTGATGGGACCCGCGGGGAGTTCAAGCCGCCGGTCACGGTGGCCATGACCGGCGCGTCCGGCGTCCAGTACGGCCTGCGGCTGATCGAGGTGCTGGTCGAGGCCGGCCATGAAGTGTGGGTCATGGTGTCCAAGGCGGCGCACCTGGTCATCGACACCGAAACCGATGTGACGCTGCCGGCGCGCCCCGAACGGCTTGTCGAGGCGCTGGCGGCCCGCTGCGATGCACGGCCGGGGCAGATTCGCTGCTTCGGGCGTGAGGAGTGGATGGCACCGGTGGCTTCGGGTTCGGGAGCGGCGTCGGCAATGGTGATCTGTCCGTGCTCCACCGGCACGCTGTCGGCGGTGGCCTGCGGTGCCAGCAACAACCTGATCGAGCGCGCGGCAGACGTGGCGCTCAAGGAGCGCCGCCGGCTGGTGCTGGTGCCCCGGGAGGCGCCGCTGTCGACCCTGCACCTGGAAAACATGCTGACGCTGAGCCGCATGGGCGCGGTGATCCTCCCGGCCGCTCCCGGTTTTTACCACCGCCCGACCAGCATCGAGCAGCTGATCGACTTTATCGTGGCGCGCATTCTCAACCAGCTGGATATCGAGCACCGCCTGATGCCGCGCTGGGGCGACTAGGGCCTGTTGCCGTCTTCTCGCGGCCGCCGGTG
This sequence comes from Halomonas sp., assembly GCA_035459605.1. Taxonomy (GTDB): domain Bacteria; phylum Pseudomonadota; class Gammaproteobacteria; order Pseudomonadales; family Halomonadaceae; genus Halomonas. The sequence continues at coordinate 4,891 of DATHXP010000152.1, forward strand.
AGGCTGGCCGGCGCTACGCTGCCCACGGCTGCCGGTGACTGGTAGACTGTGCGGCTTTGCCTCGACTGTGGAGACAGCCATGCTGGCGCTATGGGTAGAACAGCTGCTGGGATTTGCCTCCGGCGCCTTGACGGTGATTCGCAAGACCGAGCGCTATCCGGACCTGATGTTCTGGACGCGCCGCGAGGGCGCGAACCTGATGGGTGGCGATCTGGCAATGGCCCAGGCGCTGGCGCCGGAGCTGTGGTCCCAGACGCCGCTGGAACGCCTGGATTTTGCCTGCGAGCCGCTGGCGCGCCCCGGACCCAACGAACCCTGCTGGTGCGATTCCGGACGCAAGACCAGGCACTGCTGCGGCGCGGTTCAGCTGCCCGGCGCGCTGCCCGAGCACCTGATGTGGATGCTGTCGCTGCGCGAGTGGAAGGGCAAGACGCTCAAGGCCGCGCTGAGCAGCGGGCTGGCGCCCGCCCAGGCGCTGCTCGAGGCGGGCCTGATCGCCGCCGAAACCGGCCGGTCGGGCCGTGCCCAGCAGATACTGGAATCGCTGTTCGCGATTGGCGACTGGGCGCGGCTGCCGGAGCAGAGCGAGCCGGCCTTCGAAATACTGATCGACCTTTACCAGGAGCGCGGCTTTCATCGCAAGCGCGAGGCGCTGCTGTCGGACGTGCTCAGCCATGGCCCGCTGTTCCTGCGCGGTCTGGCCCTCGAGCGGCTGTGCCTGCTGCACCTGGACAACGACGACATGGACAGTGCCCGGGACGCCTTTGTGCGCGCCCAGCAGACGCTCCCCGACTCGCCGACGCTGGCCTATCTCGAAGCGATGCTGCTGCTGCATGAAGGCAACGAGCAGGATGCGCTCGAACGCTCGCGTTTCTGGTTCCGGCGGCTGGCCCGGCAGGGCGAGCTGGAAGAGGGCCAGCTTCAGTTTCTTGCCGATCTTGCCGAAGATCCGGCGGCGACCCTGGCCGAGCAGCTGCTCAATGCCGAAGAGGAGCTGGCCGAGCCGCTGGTGGCCCTGCAGGAGCTGTTCGAGCATCTGTCCGAGCCGCCGGCCCTCAGTCTTGAGCACGGCGCCGATGGCGGGGCGGTCTATCGTGCCAGCGAGCGCGAAATGGCGCTTTACGAGAGGTTTCAGACGGTGTTTGTGGCGCAGCTCGAAGAAGAGGGCATGCTGAGCTTTGATCAGGACCCGTGGCTGATGGCCGGCGACTGGCTGCCGGCGCTGTGTGCCCACCCCGAGTGGTTCGACGCGCCGCGCGTCGTGCAGTCGTTGGCGATGGCGCTGACCGGACGCTTCGGCAGCCTGCCGTGGATGACGCCGAGACTGCTGGAGCCGCTGGCGCAGCGTCTGGAAAGCTGGCTTGACCAGGTTCAGGCGGCGGGCCGGCCGGCGGGGCAGGGACGGGCTTCGGGACAGACCCCGAGCCGCCCCCGGCTGGAGTGGGATCAGGGCGATAATGCCGTGCTGCTGGGCACCGGGCTGACGCTGGTGGTGGGCATGGAGCGCGGCGCTCAGCGGCGTTCCCGCCGGCTGGCCGAGCGCCTGATGGCGCTGGACGAGCAGGATACGCTGGGGCTGCGCGAGCTGGTGCTTGATCAGCTGCTGCGCGAGGGGCGCGATCAGGAGGCGCTGGCGCTCAGCGAGCAGGC
>DATHXP010000153.1:0-7260 GCA_035459605.1 Halomonas sp.
CACCGCCGCGCCGGCGCGCGCTGCCGCCTCGACCTGCGGCGCGTCCGGGTCGATGAACAGCGACACCTGGCAGCCGGCGGCCTTGAGCCGCCGGCAGGCCTTGGCGACGCTGTCAAAGCCTGCCACCACATCCAGCCCGCCTTCGGTGGTCAGCTCGTCACGCTTCTCGGGCACCAGGCAGACGTGCGCCGGGCGCAGCTCCTCGGCCAGCGCCAGCATCGGCTCGGTAATCGCCATTTCGAGGTTCATGTCGGTGTTGAGCACCTCGGCCAGCAGGCGCACATCGCGCACCTGAATGTGGCGCGCGTCCTCGCGGGGATGGACGGTGATCCCATCGGCGCCGGCCTGCTCGGCCAGCAGCGCGGCGTGTATCGGGTCCGGGTAGCGGGTGCCGCGCGCTTCGCGCAGGGTGGCCACGTGGTCGATATTGACGCCAAGCAGAATACGGGGGGGGTGCATGGTAAGCCTCCAGCAAACAGTTAACGAACGATAAAAGACGAAAAACAGCCGAGCACTTCAGCGGCCAATTCGTGCTTGCAGCCAGGCAGCGGCTCAAGGCGTATTCTGCCGGCGGCGAATAGCAAGCTGGCGCATCAGCTCGCGCGAGCGCAGCGGACGGTTGCCCAGCAGCGGCGCCAGCGCCGCTCGCGTCACGGCCTTGGCCGGCCCGGCAAGCCCCGGCGCGTGCCAGCCGCCGCTGGCCAGCAGGCGCAGGGTGCGTCCGTCGATGCCGCGCGCGTCGGAAACAAAGGCGCCGCTCGCCGACTCCAGCCGATAGCGGCCCTGGGGGTCAAGCTCGCCTCCGTCCGGGGTGGTAAAGCGCGGCTGCGCGCCCAGGGCGTCGAGCAGCGCCAGTTCGATATCGCGCAGCGCGCCGGCCCGGGCTGCGGGGCGGGCGAAGGCGTCCAGCGCCGCGGCGTAGAAGGCGAACACCTCATCGACCGGCAGCTCCACCGGCAGCAGCCGCGACAGCAGCTCGTTGGCGTAGAAGCCGCACAGCAGCCCTTCTCCGGCCAGCAGCGCGCCGGCCCCGCGGCTCTCGATCAGCGCCAGGCGCTTGAGCTCGCCGCGCCCCGTCCAGGTCAGATGCAGCGGACTGAAGGGCTGCAGCGCGCCGCGATGGCGGCTGCCGGGGCGCTGCACGCCGCGCGCCACGGCACGCACCCGACCGTATCTCAGTACCAGCAGCTCGACCAGGGCGCTGGTTTCACGGTAGGGGCGCTTGTGCAGCAGATACGCCGGCGCCGGTTGCATCAGCCAGCGCCCGGTGCGAGCCCGCGGCGCCTTGAGGTCGCAGCAGGGAAAAGCATGTCAGTCGAGGCGGTAGCCAAGGCTCTTCAGCGCCCGCTCGTCGTCGGACCAGCCCCGCTTGACCTTGACCCACAGGCGCAGCATGACCTTGGAGTCAAAGGCTTTCTCCATGTCCAGGCGGGCATCGCGGCCAATCATCTTGATGCGCTCGCCCTTTTCGCCGATCAGGATCTTCTTCTGCCCCTGGCGCTCGACCAGAATCAGCGCGCCGATGTGCAGGATCCGCCCCTCATCGCGGAACTCCTCGATCTCGACGGTCATCTGGTAGGGGAGCTCGTCGCCGAGCTGGCGCATCACCTTTTCACGCACCAGCTCGGCCGCCAGGAAGCGCTGGCTGCGATCGGTCACCTGATCTTCGGGGAAATGGTGCGCTCCCGCGGGCAGATGCTTGGCGACTTCGGCCTCCAGCGCATCGACGTTGGTGCCGTGCTGGGCCGCAATCGGCACGATGGCGGCAAAGTCGCGGCGGCCGGCAAGCTCCTCAAGCCACGGCAGCAGCGTGGCCTTGTCCTCGACGCGGTCCACCTTGTTGATCGCCACCACCACCGGCGCCTCGACGTTGGCCAGCCGATCCAGCACGACCTGGTCCTCATCGGTCCAGCGCGTACGGTCCACAATAAAGATCACGCAGTCGACGTCGCGCAGCGCCTGGGTCGCCGCCTGATTCATGAAGCGGTTGATGGCCCTGTTGCGATCGCGGTCCAGCTTGTGAATGCCCGGCGTGTCCACGTAGATGAACTGGGCATCGCCTTCGGTCTTGATGCCCATCACCTGGTGCCGCGTGGTCTGGGGCCGCCGGGAGGTGATCGAGATCTTCTGGCCAAGAATCCGGTTCATCAGGGTCGACTTGCCCACGTTGGGCCGGCCCACGATGGCCACGAATCCGCAGGTCTGGGTCATGAGCGTGCTCCGGTCGGTTCGAGCCTGGCCAGCGCGCACTCGGCGGCCTGCTGCTCGGCGTGGCGGCGGCTGGGGCCGACGCCGCGAGTGAGATCGTTGAGCAGCGCCACCTGGCACACCACGGTGAAGGTCTGGGCGTGCGCCTCGCCCTCGATGGACACCACCTCGTAGTGGGGCAGCGCCGCCTGGCGCGACTGCAGAAACTCCTGCAGGCGCGTCTTGGGATCCTTCTGGGTGTCCTTCAAGCTGATCGCCTCGAGGCGTCCGGCGAACCAGGTCAGCACCCTGGCGCGCGCCGCCTCCATACCGGCATCCAGATAGATGGCGCCGATGACGGCTTCCACGGCGTCGGCCAGAATGGAGTCGCGACGCTGACCGCCGCTCTTCATCTCCCCCGAGCCCAGGCGCAGACAGTCGCCCACCTCCATCTCCCGAGCCAGCTCGGCCAGCGTCTGGCCCTTGACCAGCCGCGCCCGCAGGCGCGACAGCTGCCCTTCGCGCGCCTCGGGGAAACGCTGAAACAGCGCTTCGGCAATCACGAAATTGACGATGGAGTCGCCGAGGAACTCCAGACGCTCGTTGTTCTTGCCGCCGTAGCTGCGGTGGGTCACTGCCAGTTCGAGCAGCTCGGGGGAGGCAAACTCATGGCCAATGCGGCGGCAGAAAAGGGTTAACGAACTACTCACGAAACGCCTGCCTTTTCACAACGCCGGGTACGATACTGGAGGCGCTCATTGGATACCTCGCACGCTGGTAAAGCTGGGCAGGCCGCCATCCCAGTGCATCCACACCGCGAAGGCCTTGCCGACGATATTTTCTTCCGGCACGAACCCCCAGTAGCGGCTGTCATTGGAGTGGTCGCGGTTATCGCCCATGGTGAAATACTTGCCCTCGGGAACCACGACCTCGCGCATCTGCGGCCCCGGGTCCCGCGGGTTGATGTATAGCGCGTGGGCCACGCCGCCCAGCTGCTCCTCGAACTCAAGCTCGCCGGGCGCATCGCCATTGGCCTCACCCAGGGGATACTTGGCCACCGGCTCGCCGTTGACGTAGAGCTGCTTGGCTTCGTAGCGAACGCGGTCGCCGGGCAGGCCGACCACCCGCTTGATGAAGTTCACCGAGGGGTCGGCCGGAAAACGAAACACCATGACGTCGCCGCGCTCGGGCTCGCCCAGATCGACAATCTCGGTATGCAGCACCGGCAGACGCAGCCCATAGGCAAACTTGTTGACCAGAATGAAGTCGCCCACCTCCAGCGTCGGGCGCATCGATCCCGAGGGAATCTGAAAGGGCTCGACCACGAAGCTTCGCACCACCAGCACCACCAGCAGCACCGGAAAAAACGAGCGCGAATAGTCGACCGGCCACGGCTCGCGAACGGCGCCGTCCTGCCCCTGCTGCGCCGCCGCGTCGGCGCGCGCCCTGCGCGCCGGCCGCCACCAGAGCATGTCAAACAGCGTGATCAGGCCGGTAACGGCAACCGCAATCACCAGCAGAAGAGCAAAATCCAGGCTCATGCTTGTTCCTTAAGTCTTTCTTAGTCGTTGACCTTGAGCACGGCAAGGAAGGCGTCCTGAGGGATCTCTACCCGCCCGACCTGCTTCATGCGTTTCTTGCCCGCCTTTTGCTTCTCGAGCAGTTTCTTCTTGCGGCTGATATCGCCGCCGTAGCACTTCGCCGTCACGTTCTTGCGCAGGGCCTTGACCGTGGAGCGCGCCACTACCTGACCGCCAATCGCGGCCTGAATCGCCACGTCAAACATCTGACGCGGAATCAGCTCCTTCATCTTTTCCACCAGCAATCGCCCGCGTCCCTGGGCATGATCGCGGTGGATGATCACCGCCAGAGCATCCACCCGCTCGGCGTTGATCAGCACGTCCAGGCGCACCAGCTTGGCGGCCTGGAAACGCTCGAAGCTGTAGTCCAGCGAGGCGTAGCCGCGGGAGATGGACTTCAGCCGATCAAAGAAGTCCATGACCACCTCGGACATCGGCAGCTCATAGGTCAGCTGAATCTGGCTGCCCAGGAACAGCATGTCCAGCTGGCTGCCGCGGCGACTCTCGCACTCGGTGATGACGTTGCCCACGTACTCCTGGGGCACCAGGATACTGGCCCGCACGATCGGTTCGCGCATCTCCTCGACGTCGGCCATGTCGGGCAGCTTGGAGGGGTTGGAGACGTAGCGCGTCGAACCATCCTTCATGTATAGCTCATAGACCACGGTGGGCGCGGTCGATAGAAGGTCCAGGTTGTACTCGCGCTCAAGCCGCTCCTGAATGATCTCCATGTGCAGCGTACCGAGAAACCCGACCCGAAAACCAAAGCCCAGGGCATCGGAGTTTTCCGGCTCATACTCAAGCGAAGCGTCATTGAGCGCCAGCTTTTCCAGGGCGTCGCGAAAGTCTTCATAGTCGTCGGCGCTGATCGGAAACATGCCCGCATAGACCTGCGGCTTGACCTTCTGGAAGCCCGGCAGGCGCTCTACTTCGGAGGTGTTGGCGTGGGTGATGGTGTCCCCCACCGGCGCGCCATGGATGTCCTTGATGCCGGCGACGATGAAGCCGACCTCACCTGCCCCAAGCCTGTCGGTCTCGCGTCGCGCCGGGGTAAAGACCCCCACTTCGCTAGCCTGCCAGTCGCGGCCGGTGGAGAGAATGCGGATTTTCTCACCCTTTTTCAGGGTGCCGTCGAAGATGCGCACCAGCGAGACGACGCCCAGGTAGTTGTCGAACCAGGAGTCGATGATCAGCGCCTGCAGCGGTGCGTCAACGTCTCCCTTGGGCGGCGGGATGTCGCGCACCAGACGCTCGAGCAGCGCATCGATGCCCAGGCCGGTCTTGGCCGACACCTGACAGGCGTCGGTGGCATCGATGCCGATGATCTCCTCGACCTCCTGGGCCACCTTGTCCGGGTCGGCCTGGGGCAGGTCCATCTTGTTGAGCACCGGCAGCACCTCGAGCCCCTGCTCGATGGCCGTGTAGCAGTTGGCCACCGACTGCGCCTCAACGCCCTGGCCGGCGTCCACCACCAAAAGCGCCCCTTCACAGGCGTACAGCGAGCGCGACACCTCGTAGGAGAAGTCGACGTGCCCGGGGGTGTCGATAAAGTTGAGCTGGTAGGTCTCGCCATCGGCGGCCTGATAGTCCAGCGTCACCGACTGCGCCTTGATGGTGATGCCGCGCTCGCGCTCCAGATCCATGGAGTCGAGGACCTGCTCCTTGAGTTCGCGCTCGCTCAATCCACCGCAGGTCTGGATCAGCCGATCGGCCAGGGTTGATTTGCCATGGTCGATATGCGCGATGATCGAGAAATTGCGTATTCCGCTGATTGTCTTTCGGTTGCCGTTTTCTGCCATTCAGGATAACCCGTTGCGAGAGCGCACCTGAACAGTCCGTTCCCGATGGGATCGAACCCGATGCGTCAATGTAAGATGGCAGCATTGTAGCGAGATGCGCCGGCCAGATACAGCGACCCGACGGCTGGAGCCGTCGGGTCGCTGGCAGCAGCGCTTGACGCGGTGCGCTGCTAGTCTTCCTCCAGACGCAGCGCCACATAGTAGGAGCGCCCGTCGCGATAGAGCCTGACCGGCACCGACTGCTCCTCCGGCAGCTCCTTGATCAGGGCGATCAGCTGCTCGGGACTCTCCACCGCCTGCATGGCAATACTGACCAGCACATCGCCCGGGCGAATACCGGCGCGCCCCGCGGCGCCGCGCGGATCAACATCGACGATCCTGACGCCTCCCTCGAGGCCGAGCTCGTCACGCGTCTGCTCGTCCAGCGCCTGAATTCTAATCCCCAGGCGTACCGGTGAGCCGTCGTCGCTCTTGCCGCTGGCGCCAGCCTGGCTCTCCACGCCCGGCCAGTCGCCGAGAGTGATTGACAGCGTCTTGTGCTCGCCGTCGCGCAGCACGACCAGCTCGACCTCCTCGCCCGGCGCGATGGCACCGATCAGGCGCGGCAGCGCTTCAGAGCTAGCGATCCGCTCACCGTCGACCTCGAGAACGATGTCGCCCGCCTGCAAGCCGCCTCGGGCGGCCGGGCCTTCGGGGTCCAGATCCGCCACCAGCGCGCCCTCGGGCTCGTCCATGCCAAACGACTCGGCCAGATCGCGCGACACCGGCTGGATCATGACGCCCAGCCAGCCTCGGCTGACCGTGCCGCCTTCGCGCAGCTGAGCGGCGACGTCCATCGCCACATTGATCGGGATGGAGAACGACAGCCCCATGAAGCCGCCGCTGCGAGTGAAGATCTGCGAGTTGATGCCCACCACTTCACCTTTCAGATTGAACAGCGGGCCGCCGGAATTGCCCGGGTTGATGGCCACATCCGTCTGAATAAAGGGCACGTAGGCGTCCCGCGGCAGGGTGCGGTTGATGGCGCTGACGATGCCGGCGGTTACCGAATGATCAAAACCGAACGGCGAACCGATGGCGGCGACCCACTCGCCGACCTCAAGATCATCCGAGTCTCCCAGCGTCAGCGCCGGCAGATCCTTGGCCTCCACCTTGAGCACGGCGATGTCGGTCTTGACATCGGCCCCCACCAGCTCGGCCTCGAGCTCGCGACGATCACTCAGGCGCACCAGGATTTCATCGGCACCCTCCACCACGTGGGCATTGGTCATGATGTAGCCGGATTCGTCGATGATGAACCCCGAGCCCAGCGACTTGCGCTCTTCGCTATAGCCGCGCCCGCCGTCCGGCGGGAAAGGGAACCGATCGCCGAAGAATTCACGAAAGATATCGGGTATTTCGGGGCCGCCAAAGCCGCGACCATGAAAGGAGGAGCCGCGCCGCTCGATCGTCTGCGACGTGGAAATATTGACCACGCCGGGAGCGGCATCCTTGACCAGCTGGGTGAAGTCGGGAAGCTCGCGCGCCAGCGCCGGCTGAAAGGCAAGCGCCATGAGCATCAGCAACATCCACAGGGAAGACAATCGCATCTGGGCTCTCATGAGGGACTCCTGTGAGCTAGCAAAAACTAAAAGTTTTTAACGTTGGGGAACATCTTGTTCATACCGCGTGAACGCCAAAAGGTTCAGCGTGGG
>DATHXP010000154.1:0-14402 GCA_035459605.1 Halomonas sp.
GGGGAGCGCTTTGCGGTGCGCAACTCGGGCGCCACCGCGGTGATCGAGGGCGCCGGCGATCACTGCTGCGAATACATGACCGGCGGCCTGGTGGCGGTGCTCGGCGAGACCGGCGACAACTTCGGGGCCGGCATGACCGGGGGCTTTGCCTACGTGCTCGACGAGCAGCGCACCTTCGTCGACAAGGTCAACCACGAGCTGGTGGGCATTCATCGCATCAATATCGAGGCCATGGAAGCGCACCGGCGCCACCTGCGCGAGATCATCGAGGAGTACGTGGCCGAAACCGACTCGCCGCGCGGCGCGGCGATTGTCGAGGACTTCAGCGACTATGCGCGTCATTTCTGGCTGGTCAAGCCCAAGGCGGCCAGCCTGGGCAGTCTGCTGGACCAGTCCTGGCGTCAGCCGGAGTAGCTTTCCGCAGCCCCGTCATCCACCCCGCACCGTCATCAGGAGGCGATGCATGGCCAACCGCTTGCACAACGACTTTCAGTTCATCGATGTAGTTCGCGTGGACCCGCCCAAGAAGGCCGCCAGCGCGCGCGCCCGGGAGTTTGCCGAAATCTATGCCTCCTACGATCCCCAGACGGCGGCCAGCCAGGCCCACCGCTGCCTGCACTGCGGCCTTCCCTACTGCGAATGGAAGTGTCCGGTGCACAACTATATTCCCAACTGGCTGCAGCTGGTCAGCGAGGGCAATATCTTCGAGGCCGCCGAGCTTTTGCATCGCACCAACTCGCTGCCGGAGGTGTGCGGGCGGGTGTGTCCCCAGGACCGGCTGTGCGAGGGGGACTGCACCCTCAACGACGGCTTCGGCGCGGTGACCATTGGCTCGATCGAGAAGTACATCGCCGATACGGCCTTTGCCATGGGCTGGCGGCCGGACATGCGCCAGGTGGTCAAGACCGACCGGCGGGTGGCCATCGTCGGCGCCGGACCGGCGGGGCTCGGCTGCGCCGATATCCTGGTGCGCAACGGCGTCACGCCGGTGCTGTTCGACAGGCATCCCCAGATCGGCGGGCTGCTGACCTTCGGCATCCCCGAGTTCAAGCTCGACAAGGCGGTGATGGAGCGCCGCCGCGCGGTGTTCAAGGAGATGGGCATGGCGTTTCGCCTCGGCGTGGAGGTGGGGCGCGATATTGCCTTCGAGACGCTGCTCGATGAGTTTGATGCGGTGTTTCTCGGCATGGGCACCTATACCAGCATGGCGGGCGGGTTTCCCGGCGAGGAGCTGCCCGGGGTGCACAAGGCCCTCGACTACCTGACCGCCAACGCCAATCACCGCCTGGGGTTTGCGGCCTCGCGCGATGAGTACGTGTCGTTCAAGGGGCAGCGGGTGGTGGTGCTGGGCGGCGGCGATACCGCCATGGACTGCAACCGCACCGCCATTCGTCAGGGGGCTTTACGCGTGACCTGCGCCTATCGCCGCGACGAGGTCAACATGCCGGGGTCGCGGCGCGAGGTGGCCAATGCCCGCGAAGAGGGCGTCGACTTTCTGTTCAATCGCCAGCCGACAGCGGTGGTGGGCGACGGGCAGGTCGAGGGCGTCAAGGTGGTGCGGACCCGCCTCGGCGCGCCGGACGAAAACGGACGTCAGCGCCCCGAAGCGGTGCCCGGCACCGATGAGATCCTTCCCGCCGACGCGGTGGTGATCGCCTTCGGCTTCCAGCCAAGCCCCGCGCCCTGGTTTGAGAGCGCCGGCATCGACCTGGATGAGCGCGGGCGGGTCATGGCGCCCGAGCGCGGCGACTACGCCTTCCAGACCAGCAACGCCAAGGTGTTCGCCGGCGGCGACATGGTGCGCGGCTCCGACCTGGTGGTCACCGCCATCTATGAGGGGCGCCAGGCCGCCGAGGGTATTCTCGACTATCTGGAGGTATAGGCGGCGTGCAGCGGGCACCGGGCCCGGAGCTGATCCGGCAACAGGTCCGCGAGGGGGCGCTATGAACCCGTGCTTGGGCGCTTCCTACGCCATCCCTGGCGTAGAACCCCCTCTTCGACCTGTTCCCGGCGCTCCTCGTCGCGTCTAAACTGTGTGATTGCTCTGCGCCTGAAGCGACCTAAATTGAGCCAGAGGTCGCGGTCTGCTATTCTATCGTCCCATCCTGGCGCGGCTTTCTGCCGGGCCTACCGATCATGTTTCGACAGGTTCTCCATGACACGATATATCTTCGTGACCGGCGGCGTTGTGTCCTCTCTGGGCAAGGGCATTGCCTCGGCCTCGCTGGCGGCAATCCTCGAGGCTCGCGGCCTCAAGGTCACCATGCTCAAGCTCGACCCCTACATCAACGTGGACCCGGGCACCATGAGCCCTTTCCAGCACGGCGAGGTGTTCGTCACCGAAGATGGCGCGGAAACCGACCTGGATCTTGGCCATTACGAGCGCTTCATTCGCACGCGCATGACCCAGGGCAACAACTTCACCACCGGCCGGGTCTATGAGCACGTGCTGCGCCGCGAGCGCCGCGGCGACTACCTGGGCGGCACCGTGCAGGTGATTCCGCACATCACCGACGAGATCAAGCGCCGGGTGTATGAAGGCGGCGAGGGCTTTGACGTGGCGCTGGTGGAGATCGGCGGCACCGTGGGCGATATCGAGTCGCTGCCGTTTCTGGAGTCGATCCGCCAGATCAGAACCGAACTGGGGGCCAGCCGCGCGCTGTTCATGCATCTGACGCTGGTGCCCTATATCAAGACCGCCGGCGAGACCAAGACCAAGCCGACCCAGCACAGCGTCAAGGAGCTGCGCACCATCGGCATTCAGCCCGATATCCTAATCTGCCGCAGCGAAGTGGAGCTGGAGGTGACCGAGCGGCGCAAGATTGCGCTGTTCACCAACGTCGAAGAGCGCGCGGTGGTCCCGCTGCGCGACGCCGACACCATCTACCGCATTCCGCTGATGCTGCACGAGCACGGGCTGGACGACATCGTCTGCGAGAAGCTGCGTATTGAAGCCGAGCCGGCCGATCTGAACGAGTGGGTGCACGTGCTGGATGCCAAGCTCAATCCGCTCAAGTCGATCAGCATCGCCATGGTCGGCAAGTACACGGAGCTGCTCGACGCCTACAAGTCGCTCAACGAGGCGCTGACCCATGCCGGCATCCAGACCCGGATGAAGGTCAACGTCGACTACATCGACTCCGAGGATATCGAGCGGTACGGCCCCGAGCAGCTGGCCGACAAGGATGCGATTCTGGTTCCCGGCGGGTTCGGCGAGCGCGGCGTGGAGGGCAAGATTGCCACCGCGCGGTTCGCCCGCGAAAACAACATTCCCTACCTGGGCATCTGCCTGGGCATGCAGGTGGCGGTGATCGAGTTCGCGCGCAACGTGGTCGGCTGGGAAGATGCCAACTCCACCGAGTTCACCCACGGCACCCTGCATCCGGTGGTCGGCCTGATCACCGAGTGGATCAGCCCCGACGGCAAGATCGAGCTGCGCGACGCGGCGTCGGATCTCGGCGGCACCATGCGTCTCGGCGGCCAGGTCTGCCGCCTGACGCCCAGCTCGAAGGCGCGCGCCGCCTACGGCAGCGACGAAATTGTCGAGCGCCATCGCCATCGCTACGAGGTCAACAACCAGTTCATCGATGAGCTGATAGCGGCCGGGCTGGTGGTGTCCGGGCGCAGCGCGGACGGGTCGCTGGTGGAGATGGTCGAGCTGCCCGACCACCCCTGGTACGTGGCCTGCCAGTTCCATCCCGAATTCACCTCGACGCCGCGCGACGGCCACCCGCTGTTTACCGGGTTCGTCAATGCGGCGCTCGAGCACAAGGCGGCGCGCAGCCGCACCCAGGCCAGCCTGCAGGAGTGAGCATCATGACTACCGCCGAACGCGTCGTTGAATTTGCCGGCCTGAGGATAGGCAACCGGCTGCCGCTGGCGCTGTTTGGCGGCATGAACGTGCTCGAGTCCCGCGAGCTGGCCCTCGAGGTGGCCCAGGCCTACGCCGAGGTCACCGCCCGGCTCGGCATGCCCTATGTCTTCAAGGCCAGCTTCGACAAGGCCAACCGCAGCTCGATGCACTCCTATCGCGGACCCGGGCTGGAGACGGGACTCGAGATTCTCGCCGAGGTGAAGTCGCGCTTCGGCGTGCCGGTGATCACCGATGTGCACGAGCCCTGGCAGGCCGCTCCGGCTGCCGAAATCGCCGATGTGATCCAGCTGCCGGCTTTCCTGGCCCGCCAGACCGATCTGGTGGTCGCCATGGCCAGGACCGGCGCGGTGATCAATATCAAGAAGCCGCAGTTCCTGGCCCCGCACGAGATGCGTCACATTGTGCGCAAGTGCGAAGAGGCCGGTAACTCGCGGCTGCTGCTGTGCGAGCGAGGCTCAAGCTTTGGCTACAACAATCTCGTTGTCGACATGCTCGGTTTTGGCGAGATGAGGCAGACCGGCTATCCGCTGCTGTTTGATGTGACGCACTCCCTGCAGCGCCCCGGCGGTCGCGCCGACAGCGCCGACGGACGCCGCGCCCAGGTGGCCGAGCTGGCGCGGGCCGGCGTGGCGGTGGGGCTGGCGGGGCTGTTCCTGGAGGCCCATCCGGACCCCGATAGCGCCAAGTGCGACGGCCCCAGCGCCCTGCCGCTGGACAAGCTCGAACCCTTTCTTGCCCAGCTCAAGCCCATCGATGACCTGGTGAAAGGCTTCGCCCCTCTCGAGATTTCCTGATTCTGTTTTCACGCGTTATCCACAAGATAAGGACGGCAGCACATGACTAAAATCGTCGATATCCGCGCGCTTGAGGTGCTCGACTCGCGCGGCAACCCTACGGTGCAGGCAGTCGTACAGCTGGAAAGCGGCGCCAGCGGCACGGCCTGCGCGCCCAGCGGCGCCTCCACCGGCTCGCGCGAGGCGCTGGAGCTGCGCGACGGCGACAAGGCGCGCTACCTGGGCAAGGGCGTGCTCAAGGCCGTGGAGGCCGTCAACACTACCATTGGTGAGCGTCTGATTGGCATGGACGCGCGGGATCAGCGTGGGCTGGATGCGGCCATGTGCGCGCTTGACGGCACCGACAACAAGGAGGTGCTGGGCGCCAACGCCATCCTCGCGGTCTCCCTGGCCGCCGCGCACGCCGCCGCCCAGGCCAAGGGGATGCCGCTCTACGCGCACATTGCCGAGCTCTACGGCAGGCCGGGCGAGTACCTGATGCCGGTGCCGATGATGAACATCATCAACGGCGGCGAGCACGCCGACAACAACGTGGATATTCAGGAGTTCATGGTGCAGCCGGTGGGCGCGGCGAATTTCCGCGAGGGCCTGCGCATGGGCGCCGAGGTCTTTCACGCCCTGAAGAGGGTGCTGTCGGACCGCGGACTCTCCACCTCGGTGGGCGACGAGGGCGGTTTCGCGCCGAACCTGGCGTCCAACGCCGAGGCGCTGGCGGTGATCAAGCAGGCGGTGGCTGACGCCGGCTACGCGCTGGACCGCGACCTGACGCTGGCGCTGGACTGCGCCTCCAGCGAGTTCTACCAGGACGGTCGCTACTCGCTGTCCGGCGAAGGCAAGGAGTTCGACGCCGCCGGCTTCACCGAGTATCTGGCCGGCCTGTGCGACGACTATCCGATTGTTTCCATCGAAGACGGCATGGACGAGTCCGACTGGGACGGCTGGAAGGCGCTGACCGAGCGGCTCGGCGAGCGGGTTCAGCTGGTCGGCGACGATCTGTTTGTCACCAACACGCGCATCCTCAAGCGCGGCATCGACGAAGGCATCGGCAACTCCATCCTGATCAAGTTCAACCAGATCGGTACGCTCTCGGAGACGCTGGACGCCATCCGCATGGCCCAGGAGGCGGGCTTTACCGCGGTGATCTCGCACCGCTCGGGGGAGACCGAAGACACCACCATCGCCGATCTCGCCGTGGGCACCTCGGCCGGCCAGATCAAGACCGGCTCGCTGTGCCGCAGCGATCGCGTGGCCAAGTACAATCGGCTGCTGGCGATCGAGAACGAGCTGGGTGAGCAGGCAGCCTACCCGGGGCGCTCCGCGATCAAGGGGCAATAAAGCAGCGCTATCGCAGCTAGTTTTCTTTTGGGACTGAGCCGGCGACAGATCTGCGAGGCAGCGTCGGCTCAGCGCTCCCGGCGCCTTATCGTTTCAGGTACTGCAGCTTCCCGGGCTTGCCATCCCACTCTTCGGCGTCGGGCAGCGGGTCCTGCTTTTCGCTGATGTTGGGCCACTCTTCGGCAAGCTCGGCGTTGAGTTCGATGAAGTTTTCAAAGCCCTCGGGGAGCTCGTCCTCCGAGAAGATGGCCTCGGCGGGGCACTCGGGCTCGCAAAGGGCGCAGTCGATGCACTCGTCGGGGTGAATCACCAGAAAGTTAGGTCCTTCGTAGAAGCAGTCCACGGGGCAGACTTCGACACAGTCGGTATATTTACAGTTGATGCAGTTGTCGACGACGACGAATGTCATGTCACTGTTCCTTGTTGGGGCCCGGGAGGAGTGCCTTGGAGGGCCGCTTGCGAGCTGATCTTCAGGTGCTGATTTAGCACGGGAACCAGGGCAATCGCAGTCAGGTGTGGCGAGGAGCGCCGGGAACAGGTCGAAGATGGGGTTCGACGCCAGGGATGGCGTCGGTAGCGCCCATGGACGGGTTCACAGCGCCCCCTCGCAGACCTGTTGTCGGGTCAGCTCCGAGTCACAAGATCAACTGCAATAGCCCTGGCACGGGAGCTTGGTATAAGAGCTGCTGTTTCCTACGCCGTGCAGGCTGCTGTTTGCGCTTATTTTAGTCGCCCGGGGGTCCGGCGGGCAAGTCGCTACGAGCGCCATTATGTCGCAGCGCGTACCCTATAGCCGATCTTTCCAGTCGTGCAGCCACTCCAGCGCCTGGCGCGGCGTCATGTCGTCAAGCGACAGCTCGGCCAGGCCGTCGACCAGCGGGTGGGTGGCGCTGGCGAAGAGGTCGTTTTGCTGCGGCGCGCCGGGCGCACCGCTGTCCTCGGCGCGGCGCTGGCCCTGGTCGACCTCCTGCTGCTCCAGCTGGCGTAGCTTGTCCCGGGCGCGCGCAATGACGTTTTGGGGGACGCCGGCGAGCATGGCGACCTGGAGCCCGTAGCTCTGGCTGGCGGGGCCGTCTTCGACGCGGTGCATGAAGACGATGCCGTCCCTGTGCTCGGCGGCGGTCAGGTGCACGTTGACCACGCCGTCCAGCTGTTCGGGCAGCGCCGTCATCTCGAAGTAGTGGGTGGCAAACAGCGTGAAGGCGCGGCTTCTGGCCAGGTGTTCGGCGCTTGCCCAAGCCAGCGACAGGCCGTCGAAGGTGCTGGTGCCGCGGCCGATCTCGTCCATCAACACCAGACTCTGGTCGGTGGCGTTGTGCAGGATATTGGCGGTTTCGGTCATCTCCACCATGAAGGTGGAGCGTCCCCCCGCCAGGTCGTCCGACGAGCCGATGCGGGTAAATATGCGGTCCACCGGCCCGATGCTGGCCGCCTCGGCGGGCACGAAGCTGCCGGTGTGGGCGAGCAGGACGATCAGCGCGGCCTGGCGCATGTAGGTCGACTTGCCCCCCATGTTGGGGCCGGTGATGATCAGCATGCGACGCGGGTCGCTCAGCGCGAGGTCGTTGGGCACGAAGGGCGAATCGCTGACCTGCTCGACCACCGGGTGGCGTCCGCCGCAGATGTCGATACCCGGCGCGTCGGGCAGCGCCGGCGCCACGAAGTCCAGCGCCCGGGCGCGCTCGGCCAGGGTGGCCAGCACGTCAAGGCTGGCCAGGGCGCGTCCGCAGGCCTGCAGGCCCTGAAGCTCGGCGTTGAGCGCGTCGAGCAGGCCATCGTAGAGCAGCTTTTCGCGCGCCAGCGCCCGGGACTTGGCCGACAGCGCCCTGTCCTCGAACTCCTTGAGCTCGGGGATAATGAAGCGCTCGGCATTCTTGAGCGTCTGGCGGCGGATGTAGTCCACCGGGGCGTCGCGTGACTGGGCCCGGGAGATCTCGATGTAGTAGCCGTGCACCCGGTTGTAGCCGACCTTGAGGCCGCTCAGCCCCGTGCGCTCGCGCTCGCGCTGCTCCAGCTCGACCAGGTAGTCGCCGGCGTGGTCGACCAGGCCGCGGTACTCGTCCAGCTCGGCATCGAAGCCTTCGGCGATCACGCCGCCGTCGCGCACCACCACCGGCGGGTTTTCGATCAGGGCGCGGCTCAAGGTGTCGCTCAGCGCGGGCCAGGGCTCGACGCTTGGCTTGAGGTCATCCAGCTGCGAGTCGCCGGCAGCGTCGGTCTCCTTGACATAGCGGGCCAGCTCGTCGTGCAGTGCCGGCAGCACGGCCAGGGCGTCGCGCAGCCTGGCCAGGTCGCGGGGGCGGGCGCTGTAGAGCGCCACGCGCGACAGGATGCGCTCCACGTCGCCGATGCCCTTGAGCAGCTCGCGCAGGGCCTCGAAGCCGTCCCTGTCCAGCAGGGCGGCAATCGCCGCCTGACGCTTCCTGACCTGGGCCGCGTCGCGCAGCGGGCGGTTCAGCCAGCGCTTGAGCAGCCGCGAGCCCATGGCGGTGCTGGCGGTGTCCAGCACGCTGGCCAGGGTGTTGTCGGTCCCGCCGGCAAGGTTGACGTCGATCTCCAGGTTGCGCCGGCTGGCGGTATCGATGACCACCGCTTCGTCGCGATTCTCCACGGCCAGGGCGGTCACGTGCGGCAGCCGCGAGCGCTGGGTGTCCCGGGCGTAGTCGATCAGCACCCCGGCGGCGGTCACGGCGGCCGCCAGGTGGGCGCAGCCGAAGCCGCGCAGATCCTGGACGCCGAACTGATCGCACAGCAGGCGCAAGGCGCTGTCGTGGTCAAACAGCCAGTCGCTCTGGCGTTTCAGGCCGCGCCGGTCGTTCAGCGAGGGCGCCAGGACAAGGCTCTCGGCCACCAGCAGTTCAGCCGGGTCCAGGCGGGCCAGCTCGGAGAGCATCTCGCCTTCGTCATCTACCTCAAGCACGCTGAAGCGCCCGCTGGACAGCTCCAGCCAGGCCAGGCCCCAGCGGTCCGCGCCGGGGTGGATCGCCACCAGCAGATTGTCGCGACGGGCATCGAGCAGGGCTTCGTCGTGCAGGGTGCCGGGGGTGACGATGCGCACCACTTTGCGCTCTACCGGACCCTTGGAGGTTGCCGGGTCGCCAATCTGCTCGCAGATGGCGACAGACTCGCCGGCCTGGACCAGGCGCGCCAGATAGCCCTCGGCGCTGTGGTAGGGCACCCCGGCCATGGGAATCGGCGCTCCGCCGGACTGGCCGCGGCTTGTCAGGGTGATATCGAGCAGGGCGGCGGCGCGCTTGGCGTCGTCGTAAAACAGCTCATAGAAGTCGCCCATGCGATAGAACAGCAGCACCTCGGGGTGGTCGCGTTTGATCTTGAGGTACTGGACCATCATCGGCGTATGCTTCGGCTTGGCGCGGGAGGCCACGTCGTTCATCAAGAGATCTCGCTCGTTACTTCAAAATAGCTTCAGGGGCGTGGGAGCGTATGGCAAACGGCCAGCATAGCACGGCCCGAGCCCCCGGTCGGAACCGTTTACGCCCGCTCCTGTCTCAGCCGGTGTGCCATAAGCCGCGTCGAGCTGCTCTCGATGCCATGGCCTGGCGCTGCACTATTCTTATAGAATCCTTTATACCGGCAGGAGCTAGCCCCATGGATATTGTGCGTCTGCTGTTTGCCATTTTCTTGCCGCCGGTGGGGGTTTTCCTGCAGGTGGGTTTCGGGCTGCACTTTTGGGTCAATATTCTGCTGACGCTGCTAGGCTATATCCCTGGTATTGTGCACGCGGTATGGATCATAGCCAGGCGCTGATGCGTCCGGGGCTCTGTCTGGAAGCCCCGAGCGAAACGTGACAGGAAGGTCAAGTATGCGGCATGCCATTGAATCGCTTTTGCACCTGACCGCCGTCGAGCTCGCCGAGCGGCTCGGGCAGGCGTGCCTGGCTGCGCGGCGCTCGGTGACCTGCGCCGAGTCCTGTACCGGGGGCGGGGTGGCCAGCGCCATCACCGCGATCGCCGGCAGCTCGAGCTGGTTTGAAACCGGCTACGTGACCTATTCCAACGCCGCCAAGGTGCGCCTGCTGGGCGTGCCCGCGGCGCTTGTGGAAGCCCATGGCGCGGTCAGCCGCGAGGTGGTGCTGGCCATGGTGGAAGGCGCCTGTCGCGACAGCGGGGCGGACCTGGGCGTGGCGATCAGCGGAGTGGCGGGCCCCGACGGCGGCAGCGAGGCCAAGCCGGTGGGGACGGTGTGGTTTGCCTGGGGCGCGCCCGGCGACATGACGGCCGAGCGCGTTCAGCTGCCGGGAAACCGCGCGGCGGTGCGCGAGCAGGCCGTGCGCGTGGCGCTGGCGGGACTGCTGATACGGCTCGAAAGCGCACCGGTCGGGCCGTGACGCTCTGTGCCCCGGTGGCCTGGTGAAAATGTCCTGATCGAAGCGCTGGCGGGGGGCAGCTTTTTTCGCCATACTACTGTTCAACCATACAGCGTTGGTGCGGCGATGGCGGCCAACGCTCAATGTTTTTTTTGTCGCCGCTTGCGGCGCTTCCAGGAGATATCCATGGCTCAGGATGACAATCGCACCAAGGCGCTGAATGCGGCGCTCTCACAGATCGATCGCCAGTTCGGCAAGGGCACCGTGATGCGTCTGGGCGACGCGCCACGGGTGGTGATGCCGTCCGTGTCGACCGGCTCGCTGGGCCTGGACATTGCGCTTGGCATCGGCGGGCTGCCGCTGGGCCGGGTCGTGGAAATATTTGGCCCCGAGTCCTCCGGCAAGACGACGCTGACGCTTTCGGTGATTGCCCAGGCCCAGAAGCAGGGCAAGACCTGCGCCTTTATCGACGCCGAGCACGCGCTGGATCCGAGCTACGCCGAGAAGCTCGGTGTCAATCTGGACGACCTGCTGGTATCGCAGCCCGACACCGGCGAGCAGGCGCTGGAAATCTGCGACATGCTGGTGCGCTCCGGCGGCGTCGACGTGATCGTCATCGACTCGGTGGCGGCGCTGACGCCGCGGGCCGAGATCGAGGGCGAAATGGGCGACGCCCACGTCGGCCTGCAGGCGCGCCTGATGTCCCAG
This sequence comes from Halomonas sp., assembly GCA_035459605.1. GTDB lineage: Bacteria > Pseudomonadota > Gammaproteobacteria > Pseudomonadales > Halomonadaceae > Halomonas. Next base: position 11,039 of record DATHXP010000154.1, read on the forward strand.
GCGCTGCGCAAGATCACCGGCAACATCAAGAACGCCAACTGCCTGGTGGTGTTCATCAACCAGATTCGCATGAAGATCGGCGTCATGTTCGGCAGCCCCGAGACCACTACCGGCGGCAATGCGCTCAAGTTCTACTCCAGCGTGCGTCTGGATATCCGCCGCACCGGGTCGGTCAAGCAGGGCGACGAGGTAACCGGCAACGAGACCCGGGTCAAGGTGGTCAAGAACAAGGTGGCGCCGCCGTTTCGCCAGGCCGAATTCCAGATTCTCTACGGCAAGGGCATCTATCACGCCGGCGAGGTAATCGACCTGGGCGTGCAGTGCGATCTGGTCGGCAAGTCCGGCGCCTGGTACAGCTACCAGGGCAACAAGATCGGCCAGGGCAAGGCCAATGCGGCCCAGTTCCTCGAAGACAACCCGGCGATGCTGGAAGAGATCGAGGCGGGCATTCGCGCCCAGCTGCTGGCGCAGCCCGATGCCAAGCCGGAAAGCGCTGAGGCCGACCAGCCCGATGCCAAGCCGGAAAGCGAAAGCAGCAAAGACCTGCTGTAAGAGCCGGCCGCAGTGCAGGGCGAGCGCATGTCTGCGAAGAAAAGCACCCCTCGCGACGACGCCATTCGTCTGCTGGCGCGTCGCGAATACTCCCGGGCCGAGCTGTGGCAGCGGCTGAGCGCCCGGGGGCACGATGATCAGGCGATTGAAACCTGCCTGGCCGCGCTGGTCGAGCAGTCCCTGCAGAGCGATGCCCGCTTTGCCGAGAGCTTTGTGCGCTCGCGCATCTTTCGCGGGCAGGGGCCGAGGCGCATCCGCGCCGAGCTGGGTCAGCGCGGCATCGACAGGGCGATGATCGGCGAGGCGCTGCGGGCGGCGGAGGCCGAGGTGGACTGGTTTGAGCTCGCCTGCGCGGCGCTGGCGCGGCGCTTTCCAGGACCCGGCGATACCCCTCGCGAACGGGCCCGTCGCGAGCGTTTTCTGGCGGGTCGCGGCTTTGATTTTGAGCAGCTGCGCTACGCCATGGCCCGCGCCTGGGATGATAACTGACGTGGCCAGCCCTTTAGTCCAGCAGCGACTGGGTTATAATGTCGCCCTTTGCGAAGCAAGCACGGGGTCAATCCCTTAGGGTTCATCCGACGCTGGCGGTGGCGTCAGCACCGCTTCGATGGCTGTCCGACCCACCCGCTGTTCGCGCTCTGGCGCGTGCCCTGGCCTCACCGAGTGCTTTACCACTGTCCCGGGTGGCCCGGCCTGACACCCCGCCTCCCATGCCTTTCGCCACGGATCTTTCATGAAAAGCGCAGCTATCAGACAAGCCTTTCTGAGTTTCTTCGAGCAGCACGGGCACACCGTTGTGCCGTCCAGCTCGCTGGTACCCGACAACGACCCGACCCTGCTGTTCACCAATGCCGGCATGGTGCCGTTCAAGGACGTTTTCCTGGGGCGCGACCCGCGCAGCTATGTGCGAGCGGCCTCGTCGCAGCGCTGCGTGCGCGCCGGCGGCAAGCACAACGATCTGGATAACGTCGGCTACACCGCGCGCCATCACACCTTCTTCGAGATGCTGGGCAACTTCAGCTTCGGCGACTACTTCAAACGCGAGGCCATCCGCTTCGCCTGGAACTTCCTGACCGAGGAGCTGGGGCTGCCCAGGGAAAAGCTGTGGGTCACCGTGCATGTCAGCGACGACGAGGCCGAGCGCATCTGGAAGGACGAGATCGGCATCGACCCGGCGCGCTTCTCGCGGCTCGACGAGGACAACTTCTGGCAGATGGGCGATACCGGCCCCTGCGGACCCTGCTCGGAGATCTTCTACGATCACGGCCCCGAGGTCTGGGGCGGGCCTCCCGGCAGCCCCGAGGAGGATGGCGATCGCTACATCGAGATCTGGAACCTGGTGTTCATGCAGTTTGATCGCGACGCCCAGGGCAACCTCAACCCCCTGCCCAAGCCGTCCATCGATACCGGTATGGGGCTCGAGCGCATCGCCGCGGTCATGCAGGGCGTGCACTCCAACTACGAGATCGATTTGTTCCAGCGCCTGCTGAGTGCGGCGGCGGAGGCCACCGGCCACGGCGATACCGCGGCGCCGTCGCTGCGGGTGATCGCCGACCATATCCGCTCCTGCGCCTTCTTGATTACCGATGGCGTGCTGCCCTCCAACGAGGGGCGTGGCTATGTGCTGCGGCGTATCATTCGCCGCGCGGTGCGCCACGGCCACAAGCTCGGCGCGAGCGGAGCCTTCTTCCATCGGCTGGTGGCGGCGCTGGACGCCGAAATGGGCGATGCCTACCCCGAGCTGCGCCGGGCCCGTGAGCAGATCGAACGCGTCTTGCTCAAGGAAGAGGAGCAGTTTGCCCGCACTCTCGATCACGGCATGGGGCTGCTCGACGAGGCGCTGGCCTCGCTCGAGGGCGATACCCTGCCCGGTGAGACCATTTTCAAGCTCTATGACACCTACGGCTTTCCCTTTGATCTGACCGCGGACGTGTGCCGCGAGCGCGGGGTCTCGCTGGATGCGGCGGGCTTCGAACGCGAGCTTGAGGCCCAGCGCGAGCGGGCCCGGGCGGCCAGCCAGTTCGGCGCCGACTACGGCGCGGCGCTTGAGCTCGACGGCGAGACGCTGTTTGTCGGCTACGACCGGCTGGAGGACAGCGCCAGGGTCACCGCCCTGGTCGACAGCGAGGGGAATGCCCTGGTGCGGCTCGAGCCCGAGCAGCGCGGCGTGGCGGTGCTGGATCGCACGCCGTTTTACGGCGAGTCCGGCGGCCAGGTGGGCGATATCGGCTATCTCGAGACCGCCAGCGGCCGCTTTCTGGTGGAAGATACCCAAAAACAGGGTGGGCACCACCTGCATCATGGGCGCATGATAGACGGAGAAATGGTGGTGGGCGAGACCGTGACGCCAAAGGTCGACCCCGATCTGCGAGCGGCCACGGTGCGCAACCACTCGGCCACCCACCTGCTGCACAGGGCGCTGCGCCTGGTGCTCGGCGAGCACGTTCAGCAAAAGGGCTCGCTGGTCACGCCGCAGCGGCTGCGCTTTGACTTCAGCCACTTCGAGCCGATGAGCGCCGAGCAGCTTCAGGAAGTGGAGCGCCTGGTCAGCGAGCAGATACTGGAAAATGCCGCGACGCGCGTCGAGACCATGACGCTGGACGAGGCCAAGGCGCGCGGCGCGGCGGCGCTGTTCGAGGCCAAGTACGCCGACAGCGTTCGCGTGCTGACCATCGGCGCCGATGATTTCTCGGTGGAGCTGTGCGGCGGCACCCACGTGGCGCGCAGCGGCGATATCGGCTGTTTTCACATTCTCGCCGAGAGCGGTATCGCCAGCGGGGTGCGGCGCATCGAGGCGATCACCGGCCAGGCG
>DATHXP010000155.1:0-11408 GCA_035459605.1 Halomonas sp.
CGAATCAGCGACTTCCAGTGGTTGCGAGAGCCGTGGTTCTGGGTGACCAGCTTGGCCGAATGGCACGCCGTGCAGTTGGCCTTCACGATTTCCCAGCCGTCGGCAATGATCATCCCACTGTCGGGGTCGATGTCCTGCGAGGCTTCAGCGTCGGCCAGGCTCGGCAGTGGCGCCAGGAGCATCGTCATGGGTATCGCGGCCAGCAGCAGCGGGCGCGCAAAAGCGTTGTGTTTTAACATGGCGCCCCTCCTATGCTATCTGCACGGCGATGCGGTGGCAGGCATTGTTGAGATAGCCCTTGGGGTTCCAGCCGGGAACCACCATGGGCTGCGAGCGGCCTTCGCTGTCGGTGGCCTTAGCCCAGACCTCATAGTAGCCGGGCTCGGGAAATTCAAGGTCCGCCGTCCAGCGCTGCCAAGCCAGGCGATTGGGTGCCGGGCGCAGCTCGGCGTCCTGCCAGGTGGTGCCGAAGTCGATGGAGACCTGCACGGCTTTCACCGAGAGGTCGCCGGCCCAAGCGTGGCCGCGCACCGTCAGCGGTTCATCCTTGGAGTGGGTAATGCCCGAGCGCGGGAAGGTCACCAGCGACTTGACCGGCATCGAGTGGATGGTCTCGAAGTCCTCCAGGGGCACGTCGGTGCCCGGTGCCACCGGATAGCGAGGCACGCTGTAGGAGGGCGGGGCCATCTTGTTGCCGTCGTGCTTCTGGTTACGGATGACGATGCGCTTTAGCCACTTGCCGGATACCGACCCGGGCCAGCCGCCGCACACCATGCGCAGCGGATAGCCGTTGAGGTAGGGGATATCTTCGCCGTTCATCGCCCAGGCGATCAGCGACTCGTCCTCCAGCGCCTTGTCCATGGGCACGCCGCGAGAGATCGCTGCGCGGCCGGGGTCGCCGCTGGGGTGGCGGTCGGCGCCATAGTAGCCGACATAGACGGCGTCGTTGGCGATGCCGCAGGCTTCGAGCACGTCGCGCAGGCGCACGCCGGTGAAGGTGGGGCAGGCCACGGCACCGGTGGTCCACTGGTTGCCGCTGGCCGAGGGCACAAATTCGGCGCGCCCGTTGCCGCCGCACTCGACGGTGAGCTGATAGGTGTGGTGCTCAAAGCGCTCCTTGAGATCGGCGATGGTGAAGCTTTGCGGGTTCTTGCAGGACTCGCCGCCAATCTCGAGGCTCCAGGTGGCCGGGTCGATCTCCTCGATCTCGGGCGGAATGCCGTTGTTGCGCACGAACATGTGCTGGGCCGGAGTGATGTCGTCGTCCAGCAGGTAAGGCGGCGTTTCGGCATTGATCGGGCGGTCGTTGAGAACGATCAGGCCGTCCTTGCCGGGAATCGAAAAAGGCTCGTCGCTCTGGGCCATGGCGGCGGGAATGAGCCCGCCGGGCATGCGCGCGGCAAACGGGATCGAGCCGCCCACGGCCGCCGCCATGGCCAGCAGGCTGGAGCGTTTGAGAAAGCCGCGCCGCGACTGCGGGTCGACTTCACGGCCCCACAGCTTGAGGTCGGCAGCAGCGGGGTCCTCGGCGTAGAGTTCGTGAAGACCACGGGTCTTGGGTGTCTTGTCGGACATCGGGGAGTTCCTTGATTATCTATTATCGTTTTTGAGCGGGGCCGCCTGGGCAGTGCCACCGCTGACCATATCCTAGCCAGGACTGGACAGAGTTGGCCAGGGTTGACATTCCCCTGAGTACGTACGCTGACGGCTTTCACGGACACGTCGGCGATATGCGTTTTCGCTAGCACTTCTGCGAAGGTTTCGTGCGGCCTGGCAATGCGCCGGCTGTCCGACGTTATCAACGGCGATATGATAGGGGCCCAGCGTCGAAGGAGATAAAACGATGACGAGAGCTGATGGTCTTGAGCTGGTGGCGGTGCGCCACGGCCTGACCGCCTGGAATCTGCAGCGCCGCTACCAGGGGCAGCAGGATATTCCGCTGGACATGACTGCCGCCAGGCCGGGGCTTGAGCGCCTGCGCCAGGCGCTGGCCGGCTGGCGCTTTGATGCGGTGTACTCCAGCGATCTGAGCCGCTGTCGCCAGTCGCTGGAGGTCATTGGGGCGGGGCGTGAATGGCCCGAAACCCAGTTCGATGCGCGTCTGCGCGAGCTCAGCTTTGGCGACTACGAAGGCCACAGCTATCAAGAGCTGATGGAGCGTGCCGACTATCGCGCCTGGGTCGACAAGCGCGGGGCCATTGCGCCACCCGGCGGCGAGCGTACCGACCAGCTGCGAGCGCGCCTCGTCGAGTGGCTGAACGAGGCCCTTGAGCGGGCCGCTGCGCTAAGCCAGCGTCGACTGCTGGTCATGACGCATGGCGGCACCATTCGTGAGCTGCGTCGCCATCTCGAAGGGATCGACAGCTGGCACGATATCGCCGGCCAGTCCGAGGGCTACTGTTTTTTGCTGACCAGCGACGGCCAGCTCAGGTCTTCATCGGCGCTGCCGGGTTAATAGCTCACTGGCTACATTGCATACAATCTTTCGACTAAAGGCCAAAAGAACCGGCGAAAAAGGTGGTATAGGCTGTAAGTTGTATGCAGTATAGGGCCTGTAGCGATTTCTAAACGATCTCCCATCCAAACAGCGGCAGTCTATGTCTACGAAGCGATCAAGCAGCGCATTCTCGACGGGGCATATCAGGCCGGCGACTATGTGCGCGAGCTTAGCGTAGCCAAGGAGCTGGAGGTCAGCCGCACGCCGGTGCGTGAAGCGCTGCGCGAACTGATTTCTGAGGGCTGGCTGGAAGCCATCCCGCATCAAGGGGCGCGCGTCAGCGCATGGACGGAACAGGATGCTCAGGAAGTGTTTGAAATTCGTCTGCAGCTGGAGCCGCTGGCCATATATAAAGCGGCCGGGCAGATAGAGGAGCCAGCTCTTGATGCGCTGCAGCAGTTGGCAACACGCATGGAGAAGCTGGCTGAGCAGCCAGACGATAGCGAAAAAGCCGAGATCGCCATACTCAATCACGAATTTCATCGCGACCTGATTAGAGCATCAAAAAGCCAGCGCTTAATCATGGTGCTGGACAGCATCGTGCGCCCTTCAACCGTGCACCGTAATTTTCAGCATTACCATCAGGCAGACCTGCAGCGCAGCATGCGCCATCACCGCGAGATGCTTGAGGCAATCGCAGCTGGCAACGGTCCCTGGGCTGAAAACGTGATGCGTACCCACTTGCTGGCTGGTCGCGACCTGTATACGCAAGCCATGACATTCCAGGCCGACTGAGACGTTACGTCACCACTAATTCGAGAGGAAAACGACAGCGATGCTTTCCGACATACCGCTTGACGACTTGAAGGTGCTCGAGCTCGGCCAGCTGATTGCCGGCCCCTACTGCGGGCAGGTGCTCGCCGATTTCGGCGCCGATGTCATCAAGATCGAGCCGCCGGGAAAAGGCGATGCCATGCGCCAGTGGGGCGAGCTGGACGCCAACGGTGACCCGCTGTGGTGGAACGTCATCGGACGTAACAAAAAATCGCTGACGTTGGACCTGCGCCAGGCCAAGGGCCAGGAAATTCTTCGCCGGCTCGCTGCTAAGGCGGACATTCTCATCGAGAACTTCCGGCCCGGAACCATGGAAAAGTGGGGGCTTGACTACGCAGCGCTTTCCGCCAACAACCCGGGGCTGATCATGGTCCGCGTGACCGGCTTTGGTCAGGACGGCCCCTATGCCGGCCGCGCCGGATTTGCCTCGGTGTGCGAAGCCATGGGTGGACTGCGCTACCTGAGCGGCTATCCGGATCGCCCGCCGGTGCGCGTGGGCGTTTCGCTGGGCGATACGCTGGCCGGACTGCACGGCGCTTTAGGCGCCATGATGGCGCTCCATCAGCGTCAGCGCAGCGGCCGCGGGCAGGTTGTGGACAGCGCCATCTTCGAGTCGGTGCTGGCCATGATGGAGTGCCTCATCCCCGAATACGCCCGCACGGGTAAGATCCGTGAACGCAGCGGCAGCTTCCTGCCGCGCATCGCACCGTCGAATGCCTACCCGAGCCGTGACGGCCGCGATGTTGTCATCGGCGCCAATCAAGACACGGTCTTTAAACGGCTGTGCGAGGCCATGGGCCAACCCGCACTTGCCGACCACCCCGACTACGCCACCCACCGGGCGCGCGGCGATAACCAGCAGGCCATCGACGACACCATCGCCGCCTGGACCCGGCAGCATGATGCTCAAACCGTCGTCGATCGCCTGGCGCAGGCCGGTGTTCCGGCAGGGTTAGTGTATCGCGCACCGGAGATGCTCGAGGATCCGCACTTCAAGGCGCGCGAAGCAATCATCGAGGTGCCCGACCGGCATGGAAAACCCTTGCCGATGCAGAACGTTTTCCCCAGACTTTCCCGAACGCCCGGCCGGGTTCAACATGTGGGTCCCGAGCTAGGCGAGCACACTGAGGTGATACTGAGTGAGTGGCTAGGGCTGAGCGATTCGACCCTAGCCGAACTGCGTCATTCCAATGTGATCTGAGCGGAGCGCTGAGGTGTCTAAAACGATGTTCCTGCAGCAAGACAGGCTTGCGTCACGGGTAATGAATTCGGCCGCTTGGAATCAGGAGGTGTCAAAATGAGTCGGCTCACGCCTCCCGCTGGGGTTGAGATCGTCGAGGTCGCACCTCGGGACGGCTTTCAATCGATCAGTGACCCGCTGCCTACCGTCGACAAGATTCGCTGTATTCAGGCGTTAATCGATGCCGGAATCAAGCGGCTGGAGATCGGCTCCTTCGTCAGCCCGAAAGCCGTGCCGCAAATGGCTGACATCGGCGAGATCGTTGCCTCCTTCATCCACCGCTCGGACCTGCGCCTGGCCGCGCTGGTTCCCAACCTTAAAGGGGCTGATCTGGCACTGGCCAGCGGTATTCGTGAGCTAATGTTCGTGGTCTCGGTGTCCGAGACGCACAATCGTGGCAACGTGCGTCAGAGCATTGCTGACTCTCTGGCAAATCTCAAGGGCATCGTCGAAAGACTCCGCGCTCAGACTGACTCGCATGGCATGCGGCTGCGACTGAGCCTGGGTACCAGCTTCGACTGCCCTTACGAGGGCCGCATTGACTGGCGCCAGGTCGAAGCGGTGCTGGCGTCGGCAATGGAAATAACCCAGGGCACTGCTGTGGAAGTTGCGCTGTGCGATACCACAGGCCGCGCCACGCCCTATCAGGTCGCCGAGTATTTCAGTCGTCTGGGGGAGCGCTTCCAGGATCCTCGACTCAGCTGGGCTTTTCACGGCCACGACACCTATGGCATGGGAGTCGCTAACGCACTGTTTGCCCTGCACCACGGTGCCACAGCGCTTGACGCATCCGCCGCGGGGCTGGGCGGCTGCCCGTTTGCTCCCGGCGCCACGGGAAACACGGCGACCGAAGACCTGGTCTACGCGCTGCACGGTGGCAAGATGCACACCGGCATCGACCTGACATCTCTGCTGAACGCCGCGGATAAAATTGCCGAGCTACCCGGGGGACAGACCGCCAGCCACTTGCGTAATGTGCCTAGAAAGAAAGTAGAGCCTGCTTAATAACTTCAACCAACAATCCATGCGACCTGTTCTGGTCAACTCAAGGTGAATACCATGAAAAAACTACTGACGCCGTTTACTGCAGCAGCCACTCTCGCCATCACACTAAGCGTGGCGGCTTCGCCGGCCCTGGCGGAGCGCACCCTGCGACTCTCCTCGCAGCTGTCTGAAAATCACCCGCTTGGTCAAAACCTCAACTTCTTCAAGGATAAAGTCGAGGAGCTCTCGGACGGTGAGATTCAGGTACAGATTTATCCTTCAGCCCAGCTCTATAAAGGCAGCGAGATTCCGCAGGCCGTCAGCTCCGGCGCCATCGACATGGGAATGGTACTGATTGATGAATACAGCGGCACCTTGCCAGCCACCGGCCTGTTCAGCGTGGCTTTTCTGTTCCCCAGCTATGAGCTGCTGGCCGAGGTCGCAGGACCCGACAGTGCGGTGCGCCAGGAGCTGGATGAAGCTATCCGCAGCACCGGCACCCGAGTGATGTGGTGGCAAGACTACGGCCCGATCCAACTGCTGTCCAATGACCAGGCGCTGGTCGATCCTGAGGATATGCGCGGCAAGAAAGTGCGCGTACTAGGCAAACCGTCCGGGGATTTCATTGAGGCGCTGGGCGGTAACCCGGTAAAGATCAGCGGATCCGAGCAGTTCATGGCCTATCAGCGCGGCACCGTGGATGTCGGCATGAGCGGCACCACTGCCACCGAGTCGCGCAAGCTGTACGAAGTCATGGATTACATTACCATCACCAACCACGCCCAGGTTGAGTTTCTGACCGTCATTAATGACGCGCTATGGGACGAGCTTTCCGATCAGGAGAAAGCCTGGATGGGAGAGGCCGCTTTAGCCGCTGAAATGAAGATGCGCAAAGAAAGCAAAGCTAAAAACCTTGAGGCTAAGCAGTTCCTTGCCAACGAAACCGACATGGAAGTGGTGGAGCTTACAGATGAGCAGGTCAAGGCCTGGCAGAAAGCCGCAGAGCCTGCCGTACAAGCGTATATCGATGCCGCCGGGGAGACTGGCCAAGCGCTAATCGACAAGGTTCGCCAGGCACAATGAGCACTCCTGAGCCAGATACGCCGCGCCTGAGCCTGCTAAACTGGACAGATCACCTCGCCGACTGGCTGGCTCGGCTAGGTGACCTGATGATCGTCGGCGTTGCCCTGATGCTCTTCGGCGAGGTGGTGGCGCGCTACGCGTTCAATGCGCCAACTATCTGGACTCAGGATATCGCCATCACCCTGCAGATATGGTTTACCTATTTGGGCATGGCCTATGTGCTACGCCGGCGTGAGCTGATTCGCATCACAGCGGTCATCGCCCTGCTTGGCCCCCGCATGCGTCAGGCCGCGGAGGGCTTCGCACTTATAGTGATCCTGCTCTTCAGCGTGATGGCAGCGGTGTATGGCTGGGATATCGTCAGCGAGTCCATACGCTCTGGACGCCGTCAGCCGACAATCCTGGAACTACCCAACTGGGTCGCCGAACTGCCGGTGGTGGCAGGGTTTGTCCTGCTGGCCTTGCAGAGTCTTGCCGAGCTCATTCGCCTTCCGTATCGCCCTGCGCCGAATTTTTCTCCAGGCGAAGAGCACTCCGACAGGAACGACGCTTCATGACACTGCTGGTAATTTTCGGCGCCCTGCTGCTGCTGCTGTTCAGTGGATTGCCGGTGGCCTTTGCGCTAGCCGCGCTGGGCACACTGATGCTGCTAGTCGAGGGTCTGCCGCTGGTCATGGTGGCACAGAGCCTGCACGGCAGCCTCGATAATTTCGTGCTGCTCTCGGTGCCGCTGTTCTTGCTGATGTCGAACTTTCTGCTCAAGGGAGGCGTTGGGCGTGACCTGTTCGCCGCCGTACAGAGCTGGGTAGGCCACTGGCCTGGCGGGTTGGGTATCGCCGCGCTGCTTTCCTGCGGCATGTTTTCGGCGATCTCGGGAAGCTCGGTGGCCACGGCTGCCACCGTAGGCACGGTAGCCATTCCGGAAATGACCCAGCGCGGCTATAGCAAATCGTTTACTTTGGGTTTGCTTGCCGCTGGCGGCACCCTGGGTATCTTGATTCCTCCGTCGATACCCCTGATCGTCTATGGCGTCATCGTTGAAGAAAGCATCGGCAAGCTATTCATGGCTGGCATTGGACCGGGTCTGCTGCTGCTGCTGCTGTTCTGCGTCTATGCTGCGCTGTACGCCAAGTTCACCTCGGCACATCGGCCAACGCCCAGGGCAACGCGGGAAGAGCGGCGTCGCGCCAGCTGGCGAGCGCTACCTCCCACGCTCCTGGCCATCATTATGATCGGCGGCATCTATTCCGGCGCCTTTACCCCCACCGAGGCGTCAGCCGTCGGTGCAGTGCTGGCCTTTTTGCTGACTGCCTTCATCCTGCGCACACTATCCTGGAAGAGTTTCCTGGAAGCTGTGCGCCAGACGCTGTCGACGACAGTTGTACTCTTTCTGGTGATTATTGGCGCCAAGATTTTCGGCAGAGCGGTGACGCTTTACCAGGTGCCATTCATGATCTCCCAGCTGGTCGACACGCATCTGGAATCCGTGGCAATGTTCTTGCTGGTTGTCGCCTTGATCTTGCTGTTCATTGGCCTCTTCCTGGAGAGCCTGTCAATGCTGCTGATCATGGTGCCAATACTCATTCCCTCTGTCATGGCGCTGGGTATCGATCCAATCTGGTTTGGTATTTACTTCGTGATCCTTATCGAGATCGCCCTGATTTCGCCGCCGGTGGGCCTGAATCTGTTCGTGATTCAGGCCGTGGCCAAGACCAACTTAGGGACGGTGATCCGTGGCGTAACGCCCTTTATCGCGATCATGCTGCTCTCGGTTATCATCCTGGTGCTGATACCGAGCATCGTTTTGTATATCCCGCTGGAGTTGAATTAGCGGCAACGTATATTTGATTGTCGGGTTAATAGTTAATATTATCGATTGAGGTCCTACTGCTGGCGGCAACGCGGTTGCGTCCGTCCTTTTTGGCACGATAGCAGGCGGCATCAGCCCGGGCGAGAATGGCATCAATGGCGGTATCATTTGGCTGAAAGCCGTCAACGCCGATGCTGGCGGTGACGTGCCAGAGCTCTCCCTGGTGCTCTAACGGGTGAGAGGCGATTCGCTCACGCAGCTTCTCGGCGACGATAAGCGCCTGGTCGAGGCTGCAGCCGTTCAGCAGTACAGTGAACTCATCGCCACCCTGGCGCGCTGCGTGATCGCTGCTGCGCACTACGCCGCGAATCGTTTCGGCGACCTGCTGCAGCATGCGGTCGCCCAGGGCGTGACCGCCGCGATCGTTGATCGGCTTGAAGTCGTCTAGATCAAATAGCAGCAGTCCAGCCTGGATGCCCGTCTTCTTCCATTCAACCAGCGCCTCCTCCAGGCGGCGCGTCAGGCCGCGCAGGTTGAGCAGTCCGGTAAGCGGATCGTGCTCGGCCTCCCAGCGGTACTGAGCGGTGGCAAAGCGGTGCTGGGTGATATCGCGTGCCGAACCGACAATACCGATAAACTCGCCCTCGACGTGTATTGCGCTGGTCTGTATATCCAGCCAGCGCTTTTCGCCGCCTTGATCAATGAAGCGGAACTGGCGGGTAAAGTCCTGCCGCTGGGCAAGGCTATGTCGCCAGGCCTCCAGCACCGCGGCGCGATCCTCACGGTGTATGCGGCTGGTCCAGGTATCGAGAGGCAGCGGATCGGAGAGTCCGAGAGTCTCGCGCAGAGCGTCATTGGCGAAGGTCAGCCGTCCGCAGGGATCGGTAACGAACATGCCCAGTGGAGATGCCGCCAGGGTTCCGCGCAGAAAAGCCTCGCGGCGGGCCAGGTCGCGCAGGTTGACCATCCGGACCTTTTCAGTCTCGTTGATGACATCGATGATTTGTCGAAGCTCCGGCATTTTGGTGGGGATATCGAGAAAGTGGCGCCGTTCGTTCTTAAGCTCACGAATTTGTTCGGCCAGCCGGGCCAGCGGGCGAAGCGCCAGCCAGATCAGCGCGCCGACCACGGGCAAGATCAGCCCAAGCGTCCACCAGGCAAAATGAGACGCCCGCTGAAGGCCGGCGATGAGCGGGGCTTCAGCCTGGCTCTGAGGCAGGTGCACGCCGACAATCCAGTCGGCTGGCCAGATCTGACGGTAGGCGACCAGTGTGGTTTTTCCTGTAGCCGAGGTCTCTTCGGCTTCGCCCTGCCAGCCGTAGAGCGCCAGCTCAAGCGCCGGTCCGAGGTTATCGGAAAGCTCGACGATAGCCTGCTGCTGGCCGGGGTGGTAGAGACGCTGGCCTGCTGCGGTGGTGATGGTGACATGCCCGCTCTCTCCCAGGCGCAGGCGCTCGAAGCCTTTGAAGAGTCGGCTTTCGTTGATGTTGACCAGGCCGCTCAGGAAGCCGGTGTAGCGTCCCTCTGCGTCATGCAGCGGCACCAGCATCATGACCAGCGGCAGACCGGTGAACCGGCCCACGAAGGGTTCGCTGACGTAAGGACGCTGGAAGGCGTGCATGAAGCGCGCATAGTTGCGGTCGGGGACGCGGGCCCCCACGCGACCGTCGCTGGCGGGCCATTCGTCCAGGATCCGGCTATCGAGGTCGATCAATACCAGCGCTTCAAATAGTGGCGCTAAAGCCTGTGCATGCTGTGAGTCGAGGGCGCCGCTGCTCGGCTCGGGAATCCTCTGTGCGAGATTTTCCAGCGCCTGAAATCGCTCGTTGACCTGATAAGTAATGGAGTTACGTATCAGCTCAGCTTCATAGCGCAGGTGCTGGCGGTTGGTTTCGTTCACCAGCAGGTAGCCCGCTTGCCAGCCAAGCGTCAAAAGTATTACGCACAGCGCTGCCCATAGCGCTACGGCGCCGCTCAGCAGGCGGCCGCGCAGGGTTAGCAGCGGGAATGCCAGCGGGCGGGGCAGCAGGTCAGCAAGCCGAGCGCCGAGCCTTCGGCGCTCGGCATTAGAAGCATTTGTCATGAAGAGTATGCCCGCCGGCGAGTGATGTCAGCCACTCTTGATGGCCTGATAGTAGCATCAATATATAATACTTCATTGTTAGCTAACATCATCGCCAATTACGCTGATTCCTCGCTACAGAACCGGCTGCCTTGACCGTAATCTCCGCGGGGGCGGCCTCAACTTCCAAGTACAGCGCTATTGATTACGCGGAACCTGCCAGATAGCTCCTGGTTCGGCAGCCTTCACCCAGCCGGTCATCCGAGGCCCAGCACATGCCCGATATGCGTTTGCTGCGCCAACAAAAAGATAGCTGGCCATCGGCCTGAGGCCGACTTTCCGTTACACTATGACGCCGAATTGTTCAGGCGATGGAAGCCGTCGCCGGGTGATGTCGTGCCCGCTGATACGGGTCTGGCGTTGTTTACTGGTTTTACTGGCGAGGTGAGCCTTGATCGATCCCCTGAATGCCTGGTGGGCACAGCAGCTGGTGCTGTGCGACTGGGCCTTTGCCCCCAAACCTCTGGCCCTTGAGGCCGAGGTGGCGAACGCCCGGCTGACGGCGCTGGGCATTGCCGATCGTGGCGAGCTTGCCTGGCGTCTGCTTGAAGCCGTCGGCGTCGGCGAGCCTGATCCTCTGGGCTGGCTTGCCGGCCTGGAGCTTGCGGCGCTGGGCGGTGCGGCCGGTTGGCTGAGCGAAAGGCGCGCCAAGAGCTGGGCCTATTACTTCGTCAAGCAGATTCATGCCCGCTTTGATGATCTCGACGACTGGCTTGACGGCCTGCGCCAAGCCTGGAGCACGGCGGGCTGGAGCGCCACCGAAGCGGGGCTGCCGATAGCCTGTGAGGCGCTGTCGCGTCTGGAGCACGAGGGCGAAGGCGTCACCTGGCCGCTGATTGGAGACTGGCTGGCCGTGCAGCCCGTCCCCGCGGCGTGCTGGCCCGAGGGCGATGAGCAC
>DATHXP010000156.1:0-5460 GCA_035459605.1 Halomonas sp.
ACGTGACGCCGGACCCGGTGCAGAAAAGCGTGGGCAATGTGTTTTCCAACCTTGGCGAAATTCGCACCGCGCTCAACAGCGTGCTGCAGGGCAAGCCCGCCAATGCCGGGATAGCCACGGGGCGCTTTTTGATCAACTCGACGGTCGGCGTGCTGGGCATCTTCGACGTGGCGGGCCAGATGGAGCTGGTGGGGCGCAAGGAGGACTTCGGCCAGACGCTGGGAGTGTGGGGCGTGGGCGAGGGGCCCTATCTGGTGCTGCCGCTGCTTGGCCCCAGCACGGTGCGCGATACGGCAGGCCTGCCGGCGGATATCTATACCAGTCCGCTGGCCTATGCGGAGAGCGACAGGGTGCGCTACGGAATGCTCGCGCTGAATGTGATCGATACCCGGGCGGGCTTTCTTGAGCAGGAGAAGCTGCTGCGTGGCGATCGCTACACCTTCCTGCGCGACGGCTACCTGCAGCGTCGCCGCTTCGAGGTTGCCGACGGCGAACTGGGAGAAGACCCTTTCGCCAGCGATGACTTCGATCTGGACGACGTCGATTTCGATGATGCCTTTGCCGATTGAGGTTGCGACGGAATGCCTACTGTCAACGAGCGGATTGGCCTGATCGACGTTCACGGCCACGAGCGCGAGGCGCTGGCCGGAGCCATTGCCAGCGACGGATTTTCGGTGGCGGCATCGGCAAGCATCGAACGGCTGCCAAGCAGCGTGACGCTGGTGGTGGCCCACGTGCGGGCGCTGCCTCTGGCCAGGTGCATCGAGCTTTCCAGGCGCCTGCCGGTGGTGGTGGTCTGCGACGGCTGCGAGGATGCGGCGCTGATTCAAGCGGTGGATGCCGGGCTGATCGACTATATGCCGGAGCCGCTGCGCAACGCCCACCTGCTGCGGCGCATGATTCGCCGCGTCATCAAGCTGGATCGCCTGGCAGCCGAGCAGGAAGAGGATCGACGCCGGCTGGAAGAGCTCAACGAGCGCCTGGAAACCCACCTGGAGCTGCTCAAGCTCGACCAGCAGGCGGGCGGGCAGATTCAGCGCAAGCTGCTGCCGCCCCGGCCCCAGAGGATAGGCAGGGTGAGCTGCGATTACTGGCTGGCGCCATCGCTATATCTTTCCGGCGACTTTCTCGATTACAAGCGCTTCAGCGATCGCTACACGCTGTTTTATTTCGCCGACGTCTCGGGTCACGGTGCCTCGTCGGCCTTTGTCACGGTGCTTTTGAGGTATCTGTTCAATCGGTTGCTTGCCGAGTGGGACGGCGAGGATCCGCAAAAACTGCCGTCGCGCTGGCTGGCGCGCCTCAATCAGGAGCTGCTCGAGGCCGGGATCGGCAAGCACGCGACGCTGGTGATGGGGGTCATCGATCAGCAGCAGCGCTACCTGCACTATTCGCTGGGCGCTCAGCTGCCGCTACCGCTGCTGGTGGCCGACGGCCGGGTCCGCCAGCTTGGCGGCGAGGGAATGCCGGTGGGGCTGTTTCCGAATCTGGCGTATCCGCGACTGGGCTGCGCCTTGCCGCAGCGCTTTCAGCTGTGGCTGTGTTCCGACGGAGTATTGGAGTGCCTTCCCGGCGAGACGCTGGAGGAGCGGCTGGCCGACCTGGAGCGGTTCGTGATCAAGAGTGATAGTCTGGCAGTGTTTCGCGAGAATCTGGTTGCACAGGGCTATCTGGCCCGAGAGGAAGAGCTGCTGACCGATGATGGCGGGGTGGATCAAGAGCTTCCCGATGATCTGACGATCATGACGCTTGGCGGGTTTGGCAATGATGATGCATGAAGGCCGCATCAAGGCGGCATATGAGTCCGGCGTGTTCGTGCTCAAGCTGAGCGGCGACGTGCGGCTGACGCTGTGCGCCACGCTGGACAGCCAGGCGCAGCGCCTGGCGCAGACTCCGGGTCTGCGGGCGGTGATGGTCGACCTGCGCGACGCCACCAACATCGACTCCACGGCGCTTGGCTTTCTGGCCAAGGTGGCGATGGCGCTGGGCGGGCGGCTCGAGCATCCGCCAACCATTGTGGTGAATAATTCCGACGTGCGACGGATGCTCGATGTGATGGGGTTTGCCCACTACTACACGCTGCTGGACGCGCCAATCACCGAGCCCCGCCAGCTCGAAGAGCTTCCCGAGACGCCCACCGACGAGGAAGATCTGCGCGAGCGTATTCTCGAGGCGCACCGCATCCTGATGCGCATGAACGAGCACAACCGCGAGCAGTTTCAGCCGCTGGTGGATATGCTCGAGGCCCAGTCGGACGACTGAGCCTGTGGAGCGTGCAGGACTATACCTGGCTCAGTCCTCAGGGCTATTGCAGTTAGATGCAACAAGAAGCGCCGGGAACAGGTCGAAGAGGGGGTTCTACGCCATGGATGGCGTAGGTAGCGCCCAGGGACGGGTTTACAGCGCCCCCTCGAAGACCTGTTGCCGGATCAGCTTCGAGTCAAAAATCAACTGCAACAGCCCTGGCTCAGTCCTGGCGCAGCTTGGCAAGCAGTTCTTCCAGGCTGCGCTGATCGGCCATGAACCGGCGGATCCCTTCGGCCAGCTTCTCGGTGGCCATGGCGTCTTCATTGAGCGCCCAGCGAAACTCGGCTTCATGCTGGGGTTCCGGTGCGCTGGTCTCGGCGCCCAGGGGGCTGAGCCTGCGCTCCAGGGTTTCATTTCTCTCGGCCAGTTCGCCCAGCAGGGCGGGGGAGATGGTCAAGCGGTCGCAGCCGGCCAGCGCAATGACCTGCTCGGCGCTGCGGAAGCTGGCGCCCATCACGACGGTGTCATAGCCGTGCCCCTTGTAGTGCTCGTAGATGCGGCGCACCGACTGCACGCCAGGGTCGTTGTCGCCGCTGAAGTCGGCGTCGGGCTCATTGGCCCTGTGCCAGTCGAGTATGCGCCCGACGAAGGGTGAGATCAGGGTGACCCCGGCATCGGCGCAGGCGCGGGCCTGGGCCATGCCGAACAGCAGCGTCAGGTTGGTGCGAATGCCTTCGCGCTCGAGGATCCGCGCCGCCTGGATGCCTTCCCAGGTGGCCGCCACCTTGATCAGGATGCGCTCGGGGCCGACGCCGTGACGTTCATAGCGCTCGATCAGCGAGCGCGCCCGGACAAGCGTCGCCTCGCGGTCGAAGGAGAGCCTGGCGCTGACCTCGGTGGACACGTATCCCGGCACCAGGGCGCTGATCTCGCTGCCGATTTCCACGGCCACGGCGTCCAGCGCCGCGTTCAGGTCGGTGGCCTGACGGGCGATTTCGGCCAGCCGCTGGCGGCGCGAGGGCTGCTGGGCGGCCTGCAGAATCAGCGAAGGATTGGTGGTGGCGTCGCTGGGTGAAAAGCGGCGAATGGCGTCCAGGTCGCCGCTGTCGGCCACCACGGTGGTCATGCTCCTGAGCTGGGTAAGCAGGTCGTCTGCCATGGGCTTCTCCTCTGTAGACTGTGGCTTACTCTAGCAAGCTCGGCGGCCTGAAGACAGGCGCGCAGACAAGAGTGTTCCCGAGGCGTATCATTAGCCAACTAAAAATACTCTGGAGGTCACTTGACCCTGAATCCACGCCGCGTATCGCTGCTGGTGGCCGCCAACACCGCGCTGGCACCCTTTGCCATCGACGCTTACTTGCCGGCCATGCCGGCGCTGGCCGAGTCGGTCGGAGCCAGCGTGCACCGCACTGAGCTTTCGATCAGCTTTTTCCTGTTCGGCTTCGCCCTTGGGCAGCTGACCGGTGGGCCGCTGTCGGACCGCCTGGGCCGGCGCCCGGTGCTGCTCAGCGGGCTGGTCATCTTCCTGCTGGCCAGCCTGATGATCATCCGCGTCGACGGGCTTGGCGAGCTGCTGTTCTGGCGCCTGGTGCAGGCGCTGGGCGGCGGCGCCTGCGTGGTCAATTCGGCGGCTATCGTGCGCGACTGCTTCAGCGGACGCGAGGCGGCCAAGGTGATGTCGACCATGGCCATGATCCTGATGTTGGCGCCGCTGGCGGCGCCGGCGGTGGGCAGCGCGCTGCTGTATCTGGCCGACTGGTGGCTGATTTTCGTGTTTCTGGCCGCCTATGCGGCTTTTCTGCTCTGGCTGATGGGCACCCGGCTGCCGGAAACCCGGGCCCCGGGCGCGCCGGTGGCGTCGCTCGGGCAGGTGCTGCGCAACTATCTTAGCGTGCTGCGCCACCGCGAAGCCATGGGCTATGTATTTGCGGTGGCGGCAACCTTTTCGGGGATGTTTGCCTTCATTACCGCCTCGCCGTTTCTGTACATGACCCACTACGGCCTGTCGCCGGCGGTGTTCCCGCTCGTCTTCGGGCTCAATGTGGTCGTCATGGCGGCCTCGAACCGGGTCAATATCCGCCTGCTCGCCAACCGCACTCCGCAGCAGAACATGCGGCTGGGGCTGATGATTCAGCTGACGGTTGCGGTGTGTCTGACGCTGCTGGTGCTGTCCGGAATGGATTCGCTGACCACCGTGGTGCCGCTGATCATGCTGTTCATGGGCATGGTGGGGCTGATCACGCCCAACGCCATCTCCTCGCTGCTGGAACATTTCGGCCATATGAGCGCCACGGCCACCGCGCTGCTGGGCTCCATTCAGTTTACCTGCGGCGCGCTTGCCGGCGTGGTGGTCAGCGCCTTTGAAGTCGACAGCGCCTGGCCGATGGTGCTGACCATGGTGGCGGTGTCGCTGAGCGGAAATCTGGCGCTGCGCGTGCTGGCTGGAAATGCGAGCCCCGCCGAGGCATGAGCGAGCCGTGGTGGCAGTGGCTGGACATGGCGCCGAGCGAGTGGCTGGCGGCCGCCCTGGTGCTGGCGCTGGGCACCTTCGTGCAGCGCGCCACCGGCTTTGGTCTGGCCGTCGTCGGCGCGCCCCTGCTGCTGCTGATCGATGCGCGTCTGGTGCCGGTCACCCTGGTGGTAATGGGGTTTAGCCTGTCGCTGCTGGTGCTGCGCCGCTTTCGCCGCCAGGTGCAGCTGGGCGAGATCGGCATGGCGCTGGCGGGTAGAATCCCGGGCAACCTGCTGGGGCTGTGGCTGCTGGTCAGCGCACCGCTGGCGGTGCTGAAATGGCTGATCGCCGGCATCGTGCTGTTTGCCGTGCTGGTGCGGCTGTGCCGGCTGCGCGTGCCGGTCAACCGCCGCAGCATGTTCCTGGCCGGCGCGGTATCCGGCGTGTTTGGCACGGCGTCGGCGATTGGCGGGCCGCCCATGGCGCTGCTGATGCACGACATGCCGCCGGATCGGATACGCGGCAACCTGGCAGCGTTCTTCCTGATTACCTCGTCGATGACGCTCGCCACCCTGGCGCTGGCCGGCTACGTCTCGCTGTGGCACCTGGGTATCTCGGCCAGCTTCCTGCCGGCCATGCTGCTGGGCCAGGCGCTGGCGGCGCGCCTGGCCGGCCGTCTGGACCGCCAGCTGCTGCAGTGGGCGTCGCTGGTGCTATGCGCTCTTGCCGCTATCGGGCTGGTGATCTGACGCCGCGCCTGC
>DATHXP010000157.1:0-7399 GCA_035459605.1 Halomonas sp.
CATGACAAAGCATACCTACTATGCGCCCCAGGGCGGGCATCCGGGTCAGAAGGTCATGACCACCGACCGGGCCATGTTCACCGAGGCCTTTGCGGTCATTCCCAAGGGCGTGTTTGGCGATATCGTCACCAGCAATCTGCCGCACTGGGAAAACACCCGCCTGTGGGTGCTGTCGCGCCCGCTGTCCGGCTTCGCCGAGACCTTTTCCCAATACATCATGGAAGTCTCGCCGGGCGGCGGCAGCGAGCGTCCCGAGTCGGATGCCGGCGCCGAGGGCGTGTTGTTCGTGGTCGAGGGCGAGATGCAGCTGACCCTGGCCGGCGAGACCCACAACATGACGCCCGGCGGCTACGCGTTCATTCCGCCTGCCAGCGACTGGACCCTGCGCAATGTCTCTGAGGCGCCGGTGCGCTTCCACTGGATACGCAAGGCCTATGAGTATGTCGATGGCATCGAGGTGCCCGAGGCGTTCGTCACCAACGAGAACGACATCGAGCCGGCGGTGATGCCGGACTGCAACGCGGTGTGGAAGACCACGCGCTTCGTTGACCCCAACGATGTGCGCCACGACATGCACGTCAATATCGTGACCTTCGAGCCCGGCGGCGTGATTCCCTTCGACGAGACCCACGTGATGGAGCACGGCCTCTACGTGCTGGAAGGCAAGGCGGTCTACCACCTCAACCAGCAGTGGGTCGAGGTCGAGGCGGGCGACTACATGTGGCTGCGCGCCTTCTGCCCCCAGGCCTGCTACGCCGGTGGCCCCGGGCCGTTCCGCTACCTGCTGTACAAGGACGTCAACCGTCACATGGCGCTGCCGTACGGCAATCGGGGTCGCTGATGACATCAGCTTAAACGTGGCTCTGTGCCCTGCCCTGGGTTCTGCTTTGGGATGCCCGAGGGCTCTTGCCCAAACGACATGGCCCCTGCCAGATGGCAGGGGCCATGTCGTGTGCAGCAGCATAACGCAGCTGGTATTGCCTTCCTCAGTCGGTCTGCGCCTCGACGACAGCGAAAGCGCTCATGTTGGCGATACCCCGCGCGGTAACCGTGCGGTTAAGCACATGCACCGGCTTGGCGGCCCCCAGCAGGATCGGGCCTACGGTGACGCCGTTGCCCAGTACCTTCAAGGCGGTGAAGGCAATGTTGGCAGCGTCCAGGTTGGGCATGATCAGCAGATTGGCTTCACCTTCGAGAAGTGAATCGGGGAGGATGCGCCCACGCACCCCGATGGAAAGCGCCGAGTCGGCCTGCATCTCGCCGTCCACCACCAGATCCGGTGCGCGCTCTCGGATCAGCGCCAGCGCCTCGCGCATCTTCACGGCACTCGCATAGTCGGAATTGCCGAAATTTGAATGAGAGACCAGAGCGGCTCGCGGGGTAATACCGAAACGACGCACCTGCTCTGCCGCCTGCAGAGTGATCTCGGCGATCTGCTGAGCGTCGGGATCATAGTTGACGAAAGGGTCGGCAATGAACAGTGTGCTGCGCTCGAGAATCAACAGTTGCAGGGCGGCAGGCGTGCTGACTCCCTCGCGCAGGCCGATGACATCCAGCACCTGCACCAGGTGCTCCTGATAGGTGCCCGCCGGGCCGGCGATCAGGGCGTCCACATCGCCCCGCTGCAGTAGCAGCGAGGCAAGAACGGTGGCCCGGTTACGCACGCGCTTTTCGGCGGCCTCGGGGTGTACGCCACGCCGCCCCATCAGCTTGTGGTACTCGCCAGCCAGTTCGGCGTAGTTGGGGTGGTCTTGGGCGTCGATCAGCTCGAAATCAACCTCGGGCGTCACCGGCAGGCCCAATTCCTTGATGCGGGCCTCGATAACCGCACGGCGACCAATCAAAACGGGCTTGGCGTAGCCCTGGCTGACACAGACCTCCATGGCGCGAAGGACGCGCTCGTCCTCGCCTTCGGCATAGAGCAGGCGCAGAGGATTCTGGCGGGCCCGCTCGAACACCGGCGCCATCACGTTGCCCGAGCGGTATACCAACTGAGACAGCGAGCGCACATAGGCGTCCATGTCGGCGATGGGTCGAGTGGCCACACCGCTCTCCATGGCCGCCTTGGCCACCGCCGGCGGGATGGTGTCGATCAGGCGCGGGTCAAAGGGCTTGGGCAGGATGTACTCGGGGCCGAAGGTCAGCGCCTGCCCGCCATAGGCCACAGCGACCGTTTCCGGCACCGTCGTGGTCGCCATATCGGCAATGGCCTTGACCGCGGCCAGCTTCATTTCGTCGTTGATGGTGGTCGCGCCGCAATCCAGAGCGCCGCGGAAGATAAACGGAAAACACAGGACGTTGTTGACCTGGTTGGGGTAGTCCGAGCGCCCGGTGGCGAGTACCGCGTCGGGGCGTACCGCCTTGGCGTCCTCCGGCAGAATTTCCGGGTCAGGGTTGGCCATGGCCAGGATCAAGGGGCGCTTGGCCATGGTCGCCACCATTTCCGGCTTGAGCGTGCCGCCGCTTGAAAGGCCGAAGAACACATCAGCCCCGTTAACGGCATCGGCCAGGGTGCGGGCCTCGGTCTTGACCGCATAGCGCGCCTTGTAGATATCCAGGCCTCCCTCGCGGTCGGTATGGATAACGCCTTTACGGTCGCAAACCAGGATATTTTCCTTGCGCACCCCCAGGGCCACTGCCAGGTCCAGACAAGCCAAGGCCGCGGAGCCCGCGCCGTTACAGACCAGGCGAATCTGATCAACATCCTTGCCTACCACCCGCAGGCCGTTGAGCAATGCTGCCACCGTGACGATAGCGGTACCATGCTGGTCGTCGTGGAAGACCGGGATATTCATCCGCTCGCGCAGGCGCCGCTCGATCTCGAAACATTCCGGTGCCTTGATATCTTCCAGGTTGATACCGCCGAAGGTGGCCTCCAGGCCGGCGATAATCTCGATCAGCTTGTCCGGGTCACGCTCCTCGATCTCGATGTCGAACACATCCACATCGGCAAACTTCTTGAACAGCACAGCCTTGCCTTCCATGACCGGCTTGGAAGCCAGGGCGCCGATGGCTCCCAGTCCCAGCACCGCCGTGCCGTTGCTGATCACGGCCACCAGATTGCTGCGCGCGGTATACTCGGCAGCCTTCAGGGGGTCGCGTTCGATCTCCTCGCAGGCTGCGGCCACGCCGGGCGAATAGGCCAACGATAGATCCCGCTGGCTGGCCATGGGCTTGGTCGCCTGGATCGCCAACTTACCGGGACGGGGGAAACGGTGGTACTTCAAGGCACTTTCACGCAGATCATCTGCCATTTTTTTTCCTCATTCCTTTTGGACGCGTATCCGCGGTAACGATACCCACATCGCCGTTCACTTTCCCGAACGGCTGCCGGGCGAGCTTCACTGGCCGAGCCAATTTTCCCTGCCTTTCTTTCTCCTTCCACCAGGCTCAAGCCCTAAGCTTTGTAGCATGATAGTAGGCGTGACGAACTCCCGCTCTGCTGGTCTGGCGGCTGCGCCTGGAATGACCGGAGGTAAAGATCGTGTTTCGCGGCGACAGCGGCTTCTGCCGCCAGGCCTGCTGCGCCAGCGGTCCGGGGCCGTTTTGCTACCTGCTGTACAAGGACGTCAACCGCCATATGGCGCTGCCGCGCGGGGGTTTTGCCGGGTGTTTTTATTTTGGAATGATTTTCCAAATTTGCTTGACGCCGTTTTTGAGGTCGGCTATTTTTTGTATATGGAATTGATTTCCACAAAATACAAAAATCACAAGAGGATCTCTCCATGGCTCGCATGACCGCCGCTCAGGCCGCTGTTCACGTGCTTAAAAAAGAAGGCATTGACGTTGCCTTCGGTGTGCCCGGCGCCGCCATCAATCCCTTCTACGCGGCGCTGCGCTGCGTCGGCGGAGTCGACCACGTGCTGGCGCGCCACGTGGAGGGCGCCTCGCACATGGCGGAAGGCTACACCCGCACCCGGGCGGGCAATATCGGGGTGTGCATCGGCACCTCCGGCCCTGCCGGTACCGACATGATCACCGGGCTGTACTCGGCCAGCGCCGACTCCATTCCAATCCTGTGCATCACCGGCCAGGCGCCCTGTGCCAAGCTGCACAAGGAAGACTTCCAGGCGGTCGACATCCAGGCGATCGCCGGTCCGGTCACCAAGTGGGCGATCACCGTGCTGGAGCCGGCCCAGGTGCCGCGCGCCTTCCAGAAGGCGTTCCAGCTGATGCGCAGCGGACGCCCCGGCCCGGTGCTGATCGACCTGCCGATCGATGTGCAGATGACCGAGATCGAATTCGATCCCGACACTTACGAGCCGCTGCCGGCCTACAGGCCGAGCGCCAGCCGTGCGCAGGTCGAAAAGGCGCTGGGCATGCTCAACGAATCCGACCGGCCGCTGCTGGTGGCCGGCGGCGGCGTCATCAACGCCGACGCCAGCGGCCAGCTCGTCGAGTTTGCCGAGCTCACCGGCGTGCCGGTGATTCCGACCCTGATGGGCTGGGGCACCATCCCCGACGATCACGAGCTGATGGCCGGCATGGCGGGGCTGCAGACCTCGCACCGCTACGGCAACGCCACCCTGCTGGCGTCCGACTTCGTCATGGGGATCGGCAACCGCTGGGCCAACCGCCACACCGGCGACGTGGCCACCTACACCAAGGGGCGCAAATTCGTCCACGTTGATATCGAGCCGTTCCAGATCGGGCGTATCTTCGGCCCGGACTACGGCATCGTGTCCGACGCCAGGGCCGCCCTTGAGCTGTTCATCGAGGTGGCCAGGGAGTGGAAGACCGCAGGCAGGCTGAAGGATCGCAGCGCCTGGGCGAAAGAGTGCCGGGCGCGCAAGCGCGACACCGCCATGCTGCGCAAGACCGACTTCGGCGATACGCCGATCAAGCCGCAGCGCGTCTATCAGGAGATGAACAGGGTCTTTGGCAAGAGCGTCCGCTACGTCACCGCCATCGGCCTGTCGCAGATTGCCGGCGCTCAGTTTCTGCACGTCTACAAGCCGCGCCACTGGATCAACTGCGGCCAGGCCGGCCCGCTGGGCTGGACCATTCCGGCCGCGCTGGGCGTGCGTCGCGCCGACCCCAACGCTGAAATCGTGGCGCTGTCCGGCGACTACGACTTCCAGTTCATGATCGAAGAGCTGGCGGTAGGCGCGCAGTTCAATCTGCCCTACATTCATGTGCTGGTGAACAACTCCTACCTGGGGCTGATTCGCCAGTCGCAGCGCGGCTTCGAGATGGACTATCAGGTGCAGCTGTCGTTTGAAAACATCAACTGCCCGGAGATCAACGGCTACGGCGTCGATCACGTCTCGGTTGTCGAAGGCCTGGGCTGCAAGGCGATCCGCGTGACCGATCCGGACAAGATCGCCTCGGCGCTGGAAGAAGCGCGCAGGCTGATGGCCGAGCATCGCGTGCCGGTGGTGGTCGAGGTCATACTGGAGCGGGTGACCAACATCGCCATGGGCACCGACCTGGCCGGCATCAACGAGTTCGAGGCGCTGGCCGAGAACATCGCCGATGCGCCAACCTCGATTGCCACCTTCACCTGACACGCATGCAAGACGCACCAGGGGCGCTGGGGACAGGCCCCGTTATAACTTTAGCGACCCAAAGGAGTTCGATATGCCCAAGTTCGCCGCCAACCTCAGCATGCTGTTTACCGAAGTCGATTTTCTCGACCGCTTCGAGGCCGCCGCCAAGGCCGGCTTCAAGGGCGTCGAGTACCTTTTTCCGTACGCTTTCGAGGCCGCCGAGATCAGGCAGCGTCTCGACGACAGCGGCCTTGAGCAGGTGCTGTTCAACCTGCCGGCGGGCGACTGGGACGGCGGCGAGCGCGGCATCGGCTGCCACCCGGATCGCGTCGAGGAGTTTCGCGAAGGCGTCGACAAGGCGATCGAATACGCCAGGGTGTTGGGCAACACCCAGGTCAACTGCCTGGCCGGCATCCAGCCCGAAGGCGTCAGCGACGGTGAGGCGCGCCAGACGCTGGTCGAGAACCTGCGCTTTGCCGCCGACAGGCTCAAGGCGGCGGGCATCCTGCTGATCGCCGAGCCGATCAATACCCGCGACATTCCCGGCTTCTTCCTGAATCGCACCGAGCAGGCGCTGGCGATCTTCGACGAAGTAGGCTCGGATAACCTCAAGCTGCAGTACGACATCTACCACATGCAGATCATGGAAGGGGATCTGGCGTCGACGATCGAGAAGCATTTGGCGCGCATCGCCCACGTGCAGCTGGCCGACAATCCCGGTCGCCACGAGCCGGGCACCGGCGAGATCAACTATCCTTTCCTGTTTGCCCACCTCGACCGTCTGGGCTACGCCGGCTGGATCGGCTGCGAGTACAGGCCGACGGCCACCACCGAGGAGGGACTGGTCTGGCTGGATAGTGTAAGATAACTGACTAATTTACAATGATAAATTGAAAGGAGAGGCATGATGAGCAAGATCGGATTTATTGGCCTGGGCATCATGGGTCGCCCCATGGCCGGCCACCTGCTGGACGCCGGCCACGAGCTCGTCACCGTCAAGCGCCGCACGCTGGACAAGACCCTGGCCGAGAAGGGCATGCAGGCGCTTGACGATCCCAAGGCGGTGGCCGAGGCCAGCGACGTCGTCATCACCATGGTGCCCGACACCCCCGACGTCGAAGAAGTGCTGTTTGGCGAAGGCGGCGTGATCGAAGGGCTGAAGCCCGGCACCCTGGTGATCGACATGAGCTCGATTGCGCCGATCCCCACCCGGGAGTTTGCCAGGCGCATCACCGCGGCCGGCGGCGAGTATGTCGATGCGCCGGTGTCCGGCGGCGAGGGCGGCGCCATCAATGCCGCCCTGACCATCATGGTTGGCGCCACCGACGACGGCTTTAAGCGTGCCACGCCGATTCTTGAAGTGATGGGCAAGACCATCACCCATATCGGCGGCCACGGCGCCGGCCAGACCTGCAAGGTCGCCAATCAGATCGTGGTGGCGCTGACCATCGAAGCCGTCGCCGAAGGCCTGCTGTTCGCCTCCAAGGCCGGCGCCGACGTCGCCAAGGTGCGCGAGTCGCTGCTCGGCGGCCTGGCCCAGTCCAAGATTCTCGAGGTTCACGGCGAGCGCATGATCCAGCGCGCCTTCGACCCGGGCTTCAAGGTCCACCTGCACCAGAAGGATCTCAATCTGGCGCTGGAAGGCGCGCGCACCCTGAACCTGTCGCTGCCCGGCACCGCCAACGTCCAGCAGCTGCTGCAGGCCTGTGCCGCCAACGGCGGCGCCGAGTGGGATCACTCCGGCATCGTGCGGGTGCTGGAGCGTCTCGCCAACCATGAAATCGGCGATGCCTGAGGTCTGCCGAGGGCAGGTGCGCCCGCGTGCCTGCCCGCTTCAGCCAGAATGCTCCCTGCCCGGTGAAGTCAGCTCTTGGTGTATGCTGCTGGTCACCGGGTTTTTTTGTTGAGGC
>DATHXP010000158.1:0-3383 GCA_035459605.1 Halomonas sp.
CGGAAGACAGCAGCAGCGAGGCAGACAGCGCTGAAATCGTCAACATCTTCTTGTTCATGACTCACTCCTTGCTCAAAAGACCCGGAGAATCCGGCGCCGGACGTCGCACCCGTCCAGGCATCTAAAACATAAACGAATTTCACGGGAATACCAGCCCGCCGCCTTGATGCATATCAGCCGCAGAGGATTCAGCCACCCCCTTTCCGCATAGCGTGGGCGCACGGGCCGGTTGTGTTCACCGGCAGGCGTTGGCACTCAGGCGGGCTTGTCCATGCTTGCATCACCAGGTGCGCATGAACTGCGCGACTGTGGTCCTTATCACCTGCTGCCAATCCCGACCGACAGCTGAAGGGGGAGGGTTCCCATGAGTCAAATCGTTGCTGAAGTCATGGCCGCCAGCTTCGGCGACAAGGACGATCTACCCATGCCGCCCGGGAGGCATGGCTCAGCCTGGAGATGCAAGAACCGCCAGCTGGCACGCGAGAGCCCAGGCAGGACTCCTGGCACGTCCGCCCTCTCGCACTACAAAACGTGGCTCAGAACGTAAAACCCGATGACCAAGTAGATGAAGATAAAGCTGTAATACAGAAACGGGCTGTCCTTCCTGCTGTAGAAATTCGATCGAAGCCCCCGAGAGCCCGCGATGATTTTGCCGGTGACGAGCCCCCAGACTCCGACCACGATCAGAACGCCCCCAAGCAGCGCCAGCAATGCTGTAGGCACCTTCACACCCCCCGACTGCAGACCCGAACTCTCAGCCTCAAGCACGCCAGAAAAAGAACGTGCCCACCTAATTCATATTTCGTCCACCTCAGGTCAGCGTTCAGTCGTGCGTTTTTTGCGTCGACTGGAACGCTTTGTTAGAAGTCGCTTGTGCGCCACCGTATACGCATCGAGCAGCCGCCTAATCATCTTCCGGTACTGGGTGCGATGCTTTTCCGCCTCATGCTTGAAGCACCCGACGCTCTCCTTGCTCAAGGCGATCGTGAGTTTCACCGTATCCTCTTTGAACACAAGCTCCTCAGGAGGGGGGGAGAGAATCCGGCACGAACTTTACCGGGCCGACAGGCTCGCCAGTGTATTTGGTTTTCGCGCCCATAAATATGCTTGCCTTTGCACCATCAGCCTGCCCCGATAATTCGGATCAGACCGCGGCGCTACGCAAATCGAACAGTCAAGACACCCTCCCCTGCCTTTCCGAAACAGTAATACCGTTTCTCACTATGACTGTGGGACAGGTCTTTCGCAATAACGCGATCCGGATCAGTGAAGACAACCTGCGCCTCCGAGAAGGAAACACCATGCTGGTCTGATTGAGAAGAGCCTTCTCCGGATCCCATTCAAAGCCTTCCATCCTCATGCCGGGACCCTAGCAGACGCAGGGGCGGTAAAGTACATATTAACCCGGCAGATCGACTCGCTGGTCAACAAAGGCTATGTGGAGCGGCGCCCTCACCGCCAGGGGCAGGACCCTGGAGGCGCGTTTTGAGCTCACAGGCATCCGCCAGCTGGATGAGACTCTCACCCAGGCGCTGTCCGGGGGGCTCGGGGAAGGCTGGAACAGCTGATTACCGTGGGCGAACGGGCGCTGGTGGAGTTACGCGACGCCTGAGGGCCCACCCTGCAGCCGGACCCCAACCGCAAAGATCTGACACCACCTTGATCCCGGCCATTTCTGCACCCCTTCAGCTTCTCTATACTGGTACTCTATTCCCACGCCCACTCAAGGACGAACCATGGCCGCAACCGCTGCCAAAACCACCCCCCGTTTCCTGTCAGCCCTGCTGATCCTGGCTGTGGCCGCCCTCGCCGCCTGGTACCTGCTGCCCGACGGCGATGCGCTGCCCGCGCACATCGCCTCCGGCAACGGCCGCATCGAGGCCACGGAAGTGGACATCGCCACCCGCCTGCCCGGCCGGCTGGAATCGTTTTCCGTGCGTGAGGGCGACCTGGTGGAAGCCGGACAGCTGCTGGCGGTGATGGATACCGAGGAGTTGGAGGCACGCCTGGCGGCGGGCGAGGCCAACCTGCACCAGGCCGTGCAGACCCGCCACCTGGCGGCGGCTGTGGTGGCCCAGCGGGAAAGCGAGCGGCGCTATGCCCACAGTGAGTTGGCCCGGATGCAAACCCTGGTGGATCGGGGCCACGTCTCCCGGGAGCAGCTGGATCGCGCCCGCACCGCGGCGGAAACCGCCGATGCCGCCCTGCTGGCGGCACGGGCCCAGGTGGCCTCCGCCGAGGCCGGTATCAAGGCGGCCCGGGAGGCCATCCACCAGATCCAGACCAACATCGACGACAGCCGGCTTACCACCCCGGTGGGCGGCCGCATTCTCTACCGGCTGGCGGAGCCCGGTGAGGTGCTGGCGGCCGGCGGCAAGGTGGCCACGGTGCTCGACGTGACCGATGTCTACATGACCATCTTCCTGCCCACGGCCCAGGCCGGCCGGGTGCGGGTCGGCTCGGACGCACGCATCACGCTGGACGCCCTGCCGGATTACGTGATGCCAGCGCAGGTCAGCTTTGTGGCGGCGGAAGCGCAGTTCACACCCAAGTCGGTGGAAACCCGCAGCGAGCGGGAGAAGCTGATGTTCCGGGTGCGCATCCGCATCAACCCCGACCTGCTCAAGACCTACCGCGACCGGGTCAAGACCGGCGTGCCGGGCGAAGCCTATGTGCGCCTGGATGAGGGCCAGCCCTGGCCGGCCAGCCTGACGGTGAAGCTGCCCAATGACTGAGGCCGTCGCCCGACTGGTGGGCATCAGTCACCACTACGGAAAAACCACCGCGCTGCGCGACATTACGCTGGAGATCCCCGCGGGCTGCATGGTGGGCCTGATCGGCCCGGACGGGGTGGGCAAGTCCACTCTGCTGGGGCTGATTGCCGGCGCCTGCCAGTTGCAAGAGGGCCACCTGCAGGTGCTGGGCGGCGACATGGCCAGCCAACGCGTCCGCACCCGCGCCGCGCCGCGCATCGCCTACATGCCTCAGGGCCTGGGCGGCAATCTCTACCACAGCCTGACGGTGGACGAGAACCTCGCCTTCTTCGCCGACCTCTTCGGTCTCAAGGGCGCCTCCCGTCGGCAGCAGATCGACCGCCTGCTTGAGGCCACCGGCCTGCTGGAATTCCGCGACCGCCCCGCCGGCAAGCTGTCGGGTGGGATGAAGCAGAAGCTGGGCCTGTGCTGCGCACTGATCCACCACCCCGAGCTGCTGATTCTGGACGAGCCCACCACCGGCGTGGACCCGCTGTCGCGAAAACGCTTCTGG
Source organism: Halomonas sp. (assembly GCA_035459605.1). GTDB lineage: Bacteria > Pseudomonadota > Gammaproteobacteria > Pseudomonadales > Halomonadaceae > Halomonas. The sequence goes on from DATHXP010000158.1 coordinate 3,268, forward strand.
GATCTGATCGCCACCATCCGCCAGCAGCGCGTCGGCATGAGTGTGCTGGTGGCCACCGCCTACATGGAAGAGGCGGAACACTACGACTGGCTGGTCGCGATGGACGCAGGCCGGGT
>DATHXP010000159.1:0-6310 GCA_035459605.1 Halomonas sp.
GGTGTGGGTGCAGGTCGAGCTCAAGGTGCACAATGCCGTCAGCTTTGATCGCTTCGAGGCCTGGGTCCAGGAGTTTCCGGAAGTGACCGAATGCGTGGCGGTGGGCGGCGGCGTGGACTATCTGATGAAGGTCGAGGCCGAGAGCATCGACGCCTATCAGCGCCTGATCGATCGCCTGCTCGGCTCGGGTATCGGCATCGCGCGCTACTTCACCTACATCGTCACCAAGACGGTAAAGCAGACGGCTCCCCCGCTGGGGCTTGTCGGCGAGTAGCAGAAAAAAATCAATCCGCCTTGCCGCAGGTCAAAAAAAACCGCATCTTTTCGCAGGCTTAAGGAAAAGTACCCGCCTCGACTCTCCCTTATCATGGAGTCATCAAGCGGCGAAGGGCCGCGCGTTCATTGTTGATGCCGAGGCGGACGCTGCCTCGAACAGGGGGAGGTTGTCATGTCGCTTGCCACGATGCTTTCGGATCCTCGTCTGCTGCGCCAGTACGCCTACGTCGACGGCCGCTGGGTCCACAGCGAAGCGGGGCGTGAAGAGGCCGTGTCCGATCCCGCCACGGGCGAGGTCATCGGCCGCATTCCACAGTTGGAAAGCGCCCAGATCCACGGCGCAATAGACGCCGCCGACGCGGCCTTCGCCCAGTGGCGAGCGCTGCGCGCCGATGAGCGCGCCGAGCGCCTGCTGGCCTGGTACGACCTGATGCTGGAGTGTCGCGAAGACCTGGCCCTGATCATGAGCTTCGAGCAGGGCAAGTCGATGGCCGATGCTCGCGGCGAGGTCGAGTACGGCGCCAGCTTCGTGCGCTGGTTTGCCGAGGAGGGCAAGCGCGCCTACGGCCAGAACCTGCCGAGCCACATTCCCAATGCGGCGCTGGGCACCATCAAGGAGCCGGTGGGCATCGCCGCGCTGATCACGCCGTGGAACTTCCCGCTGGCGATGATCACCCGCAAGGCGGGCGCGGCGCTGGCCGCCGGCTGCCCGGTGATCGTCAAGCCGGCCAGCGAAACGCCGTTCTCGGCGCTGGCCCTGGCCGAGCTCGCCGAGCGGGCGCGGATTCCTGCCGGCATCTTCAACGTGGTGCTGGGCGATGCCGCCGAGATTTCGCGCATTCTGTGCGCCGAGGAGCGCATCAAGGCGCTCTCCTTCACCGGCTCCACCCGCGTCGGGCAGCTGCTGCTCGAGCAGAGTGCGGCCACGGTCAAACGCGTGTCCCTGGAGCTTGGCGGCAACGCGCCCTTTATCGTGGGTCCGGACATGGACCCGCAGGAGGCGGCGTCGGCGGCGGTGGACGCCAAGTTCCAGACCTCGGGACAGGACTGCCTGGCGGCCAACCGTATTCTGGTGCACGCCTCCATTCACGACGCCTTCGTGGCGCACTTCGCCGAGCGCATGGCGACGCTGAAGGTGGGCAACGGGCGCGACAGCGAGACCCACCTCGGCCCCTTGATTCACGCCAAGGCGGTGGACAAGGCCGCGGCCATCGTCGATGACGCCATCTCGCACGGCGCGACGCTGGTGGCCGGCGACCAGAGCGCGGCGCCGGGGCCCAACTTCTTCATGCCGACCCTGCTGACCGGGGTGACGCCGGAGATGAAGGTGTGGCGAGAAGAGAACTTCGCCCCGGTGGCCGGCGTGACGCCGTACCACGACGACGACGAAGTGATTGCCATGGCCAACGACACCGAGTACGGCCTGGCCGCCTATGTCTACACCCACGATATCCGCCGCATCTGGAAACTGCTGCGCGGGCTCGAGTTCGGCATGGTGTCGTTCAACTCGGTGAAGATGACCGGCCCCGTGGTGCCCTTCGGCGGGGTCAAGCAGTCGGGGCTGGGTCGCGAGGGCGGCCCCACCGGCATCGACGAGTACCTCGAGACCAAGTACTACTGCCTCGGTGCGTTACCGTCGGTCAGCGGCAGCTAGGAAGCTTCCTTGATCAAGGAAGTATGACCTTCACATCAACAACGCTCCTCGTGCTCCGGCACGGGGGCATTACCAGAGAGAGCCACAATGAGCCAGCAGCACCAGGATCTGATCAACCGCGACCGCAAGGTCACCTTTCACGCCTCGACCCACCTGCGCGACTTCGCCCAGGGCGACGCGCCGGGCCGCGTGATTACCGGCGGCAAGGGCATCCACATCATCGACAAGGACGGCCGTGAGTTCATGGACGCCTTTGCCGGTCTGTACTGCGTGAACATCGGCTACGGTCGCACCGAGGTGGCCGATGCGATCTACCAGCAGGCGCTGGAGATGTCCTACTACCATACCTATGTGGGCCACTCCAACGAGCCGCAGATCGCGCTGTCCGAGAAGATCCTCGAGCTCGCCGGCCCCGGCATGTCCAAGGTCTACTACGGCATGTCCGGCAGCGATGCCAACGAGACCCAGCTCAAACTGGTGCGCTACTACAACAACGTGCTGGGCCGTCCGCACAAGAAAAAGGTCATCTCGCGCATGCGCGGCTATCACGGCTCGGGCCTGGCCACCGGCTCGCTGACCGGCCTCAAGGCGTTCCACGACCAGTTCGACCTGCCCGTGGCCGGCATCCTGCACACCGAGGCGCCGTACTACTACCACCGCGCCGCCGAGCAGGAAGGCATGACCGAGCGCGAGTTTTCGCAGTTCTGCGCGGACAAACTCGAGGAGATGATCCTGGCCGAAGGCCCGGATACCGTGGCCGCCTTCATCGGCGAGCCGGTGCTGGGCACCGGCGGCATCGTGCCGCCACCGGAAGGCTACTGGGATGCGATCCAGGCGGTGCTGAACAAGTACGACATCCTGCTGATCGCCGACGAGGTAGTGTGTGGTTTCGGTCGCTTGGGTAGCGACTTCGGCAGCCACCACTACGGCATCAAGCCGGACCTGATCACCATCGCCAAGGGCCTGACCAGCGCCTATCAGCCGCTGTCCGGCGTGATCGTCGGCGACCGCGTCTGGCGCGTGCTCGAGCAGGGCACCGGCGAGCTGGGCCCCATCGGCCACGGCTGGACCTACTCCGGCCACGCCCTGGGCTGCGCCGCGGGGCTGGCCAACCTGGCGATCATCGAGCGCGAGGGCCTGACCGCCAACGCCGCCGAGACCGGCGCCTATCTGCAGCAGCGCATGGCCGAGACCTTCGCCGATCACCCCATCGTCGGCGACGTGCGCGGCGTGGGCATGCTGGCGGCGCTGGAGTTCTCTGTAGACCCGGCCAGCCGCACGCACTTCGACCCGGCCCTGAAGGTGGGGCCGCGGCTGTCCGCCGCCGCGCTTGAGCGCGACCTGATCACCCGCGCCATGCCCCAGGGCGATATCCTCGGCTTCGCGCCGGCGATGATCACCACCCGGGCAGAAGTCGACGAGATCGTCGCCCGGACGCTGGCGGCGGTGGATCAGGTCACCGATGAGCTGACCCGCGAAGGCGTGGTGAAGGCCGTACGCGCCTGAGCGATACGCTGAAAACCGGCGCTGAGTCATACGCCGCAGGGGGATACCTCCTGCGGCGTTTTGGTCGGCAGCGGCGCGGCGAGCTAGCGTGGACGCTTGCCTGCTATGATGTCGCTATTTGCGACGCCTGCCGATGAGGTCGTGTTGACAAACTCCACGCTATCTCCCTACCACAAGGGGCTGCTGCTGACCGCCGCCGGCCCCTTGATCATTTCTCCGGACGCGCTGCTGATCAAGCTGATCGATCTGCCCGATAGCCAGATGCTGTTTTGGCGCGGGCTGCTGACGGCGCTGGGCTATTTCATCATCGTGCTGCTTTGGCATGGAAAAAACACGGCGGCGGTATTTCGCCGCTGTGGTCTGGTGGGCCTTGGCGTAGCGGGATTCTTTACGCTGTCCAGCATCGGCTTTGTGCTGGGCAATCACTACACCAAGGGCGGCAACGTGCTGATGATTCTGGCCGGCGCGCCGCTGTTTGCCGCCCTGCTGTCGCGTGCTTTCCTGAATGAGCGGCTGCCGCGGCGCACCTGGGTTGCCATAGGCCTGTGCCTGATCGGCACCTCGCTGATCGTGTTCGACGATGCCGGCGCCGGCTCCTGGGTCGGCAACGCCTTTGCCCTGCTGGCGGCACTCGGTCTGGCCGCCAACTTTACCCTGTGCCGCACCCGGCCCGGCGTGGATATGAGCCCCATGCTGAGCGTGGCCGGCCTGGTACTGGCCGCTCTGGCGCCGTGGATTGCCGACGGCGGCCTGGGGCTGCCTGATGCTGTCCAGGCCGGCTGGCTGGTGCTGCTGTGCCTGGTGCTGCTGCCCGCCGGCTTTACGCTGATCCAGCGCGGCCCGCTGTTTCTGCCCGCCGCCGAAGTGAGCCTGCTGTTTTTGCTGGAAACCGTGGCCGGCACTCTGTGGGTGTGGTGGGCGCTGGGCGAGCAGCCTTCGCCGCTGGCCTTTGTCGGAGGTGCCCTGGTGCTGGGCACGCTGCTGGTCAAGGGATTGCTCGAACGGCGCCTTGAGCGGCACCCCAGGGCAATCGCAGTTAGGCGCGACGAGGAGCGCCGGGAACAGGTCGAAGAGGGGGTTCTACGCCATGGATGGCGTAGGTAGCGCCCAGGGACGGGTTTACAGCGCCCCCTCGCAGACCTGTTGCCGGATCAGCTCCGAGTCACAAGAATCAGCTGCAATTGGTCCTGAGCGGTGCCCGCGCCGCGTGGCGGGCTCCCCGATAAACTGATAGACTTTGCCGCCTTCAAATCCCCCGAATTTCTCCGGTGATGTCCTGCATCAGGGTGGCGTTTGCCGCCTGCTGCAGGGCGCGCCGGCACGTGTCCAAACACTGGATGCGCTCGAAATGACACGAATCTCTGACTGGACCGCTTCATGATCCGATCCTTCAAGCAAGACTGGCTATCCAACATCCGGGGCGACATTCTGTCTGGCCTGGTGGTGGCGCTGGCGCTGATCCCCGAGGCCATCGCCTTCTCTATCATTGCCGGCGTCGATCCCAAGGTGGGGCTCTACGCGTCGTTCTCCATGGCGGTGATCATCGCCTTCGCCGGCGGCCGGCCGGGCATGATTTCCGCGGCTACCGGCGCCATGGCGCTGCTGATGGTGACGCTGGTCAAGGAGCACGGCCTCGAGTACCTGCTGGCGGCGACCCTGCTCACCGGGGTGCTGCAGCTTCTCGCCGGCTACCTGAAGCTGGCGGATCTGATGCGCTTCGTGTCGCGCTCGGTGGTCACCGGCTTCGTCAACGCCCTGGCGATCCTGATTTTCATGGCTCAGCTGCCGGAGCTGACCCACGTCACCTGGCACGTCTACGCCATGACGGCGGCGGGGCTGGGCATCATCTATCTGTTTCCCTATGTGCCCACCGTTGGCAGGCTGCTGCCGTCACCGCTGGTGTGCATCCTGGTGCTGACCGGGGTGTATCTGGCCACCGGCATGGAGATTCGCAGCGTGGGCGATATGGGCGAGCTGCCCGATACCCTGCCGGTCTTCCTGTGGCCGGACGTGCCGCTGACCCTTGAAACCCTGCGTATCATCTTCCCCTACGCGGTGATGCTGACCGTGGTGGGGCTGCTGGAGTCGATGATGACCGCCACCATCGTCGACGATCTGACCGATACGCCCAGCGACAAGAACCGCGAGTGCAAGGGCCAGGGGCTGGCCAACGTCGGCACCGGCCTGCTGGGCGGGATGGCCGGCTGCGCGATGATTGGCCAGTCAGTGATCAACATCAAATCCGGCGGCCGCGGTCGCCTGTCCACGCTGGTCGCCGGCGTGGCGCTGCTGATCATGGTGGTGTTCCTGGCCGACTGGGTGTCGCAGATTCCCATGGCGGCGCTGGTGGCGGTGATGATCATGGTGTCGATCGGTACCTTCAGCTGGAGCTCGATTCGCGATCTCAGAAAGCATCCGCTGTCCACCAACCTGGTGATGCTGGCTACGGTGGCGGTGACGGTGAGCACCCACAACCTGGCCATCGGCGTCTTTGTCGGGGTGCTGCTGGCGGCGCTGTTCTTCGCCAACAAGGTGGGCAACATCCTGTATATCGGCAGCGAGGACGACGCCGAAGCCAGTCATCGCACCTATCGGGTGGTGGGCCAGGTATTCTTTGCCTCGTCCGAGCGTTTCGGGGCCGCCTTTGATTACAAGGAAAGCGTCAAGAAGGTCACCATTGATCTGTCGCGCGCGCACTTCTGGGACATTACCGCGGTGCAGGCGCTGGATCGCGCGGTGATCAAGTTCCGCCGCGAGGGCACCCAGGTGGAGCTGATCGGGCTTAACGAGGCCAGCGCCACCATCGTCGACCGCTACGCCATTCACGACGACCCCAAGGCCGTGGAAAAGCTGATGGGCAGCGACTAGGCGCAT
>DATHXP010000160.1:0-1699 GCA_035459605.1 Halomonas sp.
GAGCCTGGACGACGTCGAGGTGATCGCCACGCGCAGCACCTTCCGCCTGGCGCAGCGCCGGGCCAGCTTCGAGGTGCTGGAGTATCGTTGCCCGGTGTTCAAGGTCAGCAAGGCGGCGCCGCCCCAGGCAACGTCAGCGCCGGCCACGCTGTTCGACGGCTCACTGGCCGACGTCAGCTTCATCGCCGGCCTGCTGGTCGACAAGTTCTGCTACCACCTGCCGCTCTATCGCCAGCATCAGCGCCTGCAGCAGGCCGGCATCCAGCTCAGTCGCACCACACTGACTCAGCAGGTGGCGCGAGCTGCGGCGTTGCTGTCGCCGATCCACCTGGCCCAGCTGGAGCACGTGCTGCAAAGCCAGGTGCTGGCCATGGACGAGACGCCGATCAAGGCGGGCCGCAAGGCCAAGGGCAAGATGCAGGAGGCATGGTTCTGGCCGCTGTATGGCGACCACGACGAGATCAGCTTCACCTTCTCCCCGTCGCGCGCCAAGGCCCACATCGACACGGTGCTGGGCGACCACTTCGAAGGCGTGCTGCTGACCGACGGCAACGCCTCCTACGCCCGCTATGCCGAGAAGCGCCCGGGGGTGACCCACGCCGAATGCTGGGCGCACGCACGGCGGCATTTCGAGAAGGCGCAGGGCAGCGATGAGGCGGTCGAGGAAGGCCTGCTGCGGATCGCCGGACTCTACAAGACCGAAACCTGGATCCGCGAGAAAGGCCGCGAAGGACCCGACAAGCTCAAGGCGCGCACCACCTACAGCGAGCCCCAGGTGCGCGACTTCTGGAAATGGTGCGACCACCAGCTCCAACGGGATGATCTGGAACCTCGCCACCCGCTACGCCACGCCGCGGAGTACGCACTGAAGCGACAGCGGAGTCTGGAGGTGTTCCTGTCCGATCCCGACGTGCCGATCGACACCAACCACTTGGAGCGTGGCCTGCGCTGCATTCCCATGGGTAAGAAAAACTGGATGTTCTGTTGGAGCGAGGTCGGCGCCGAGCACGTCGGCATCGTGCAGAGCCTGCTGACCACCTGCCGGCTGCAGGGTGTCGATCCCTACACCTACCTGGTCGATGTGCTCCAGCGCGTGGCCATCCACCCGGCCTCACGGGTCGACGAGCTGACGCCGCGCCGCTGGAAGGCCCAGTTCGCCGACACGCCGCTGCGCTCCGACATCGAGCGCTGAATCGACACCTTCCTGCGCATCGGGCAAGGTGGCGCCTTTCCCGATGCACGAGATCCGGTTCCCCATGCATATCGACGACATGAGCCTCGACCAGCTCCTGGCGCTCAACGAGCTTATCTGCCGCCGTATCGACGAACTCCAGGCCCGTCAGGAGATGGCGGTGTTGAGCCGCCTGACCCTGGGACAGGCCGTCTCCTTCGAGAGCCGCGAAGGTCAGGTGTTCGGTCGCGTCATCAAGATCAACCGCAAGACCGTCCTCGTGCAGTCGGAAGATCACCGGCAGTGGAAGGTCGCGGTGGCCCTGATCCAGCCACTACGCGACGTATAAGGCAAGCGGAAACCGGCACGCCTTGGAATGACCGGTTACTTCCAAACAACATTCTCCATTTGCCGGAGTACTTCGTCCTTGGCAACAAGGTGGAGGAGCATGACCTTCATTTTCAAGTCGAAGCACCTGCGCCTATAGCCTGCGAGGAATGCGGTGTAGAAGGTGAGCTTGTCAGGTTC
>DATHXP010000161.1:0-1979 GCA_035459605.1 Halomonas sp.
AAGCCGTCATTGAGCTCACTGATTTGGCTACAGCCAAGCAGGCCAACCGTCCTGTCGATTTCCCGCTGAAGAAGAGCAAGCGCATGTTCGACACCGGCCTGCCCGCCTGCCGCTAGACCGTAAAGGGTGGCGCGACCCAGCCAGACCGCATCGGCCCCAAGCGCCAGCGCCTTGACTACGTCGGTGCCTCGCCGAAAGCCGCTATCGACGTATAGCTGGTAGCTTTGGCCTACTCGCTGCCGGACCTCAGGCAAGACATCGAGGGGAGAGAGGGCGTGGTTCAGCTGACGGCCACCATGGTTGGAAAGCACCACGGCGTCTATTCCCAGATCAGCAGCCTGCTGCGCCTCGCCGGGTGCGATAATCCCTTTGAGGATCAGCTTCCCTTTCCAATTGTCACGCAGCCAGGCGATATCCTCCCAGTTTAGCGAGGGGTCGAGTTGCTGACCAATCACCGCAGAAGCACCCTGGACCCCCTGCTTGCCTGCTGGAAGCAGGTCGTCCAGGTTCTTGAAAGTGGGCATGCCGTCGGGAATCAGCACGTCGGCAATCCAGCGGAGTCGCATCAGCAGGTGCAGCAGATTGCGTAGATCTGGCCGCATGGGCTTGCGGAAGTTGCGCTGGTCCCACTCACGATTACCGTAGATTGCGCTGTCGGTAGTGATGACGATGGTGTCATAGCCCGCTTCGCCGCAGCGCTTGACCAGCTTCTTGACGTAGTCCCGGTCTCGATAGAAGTAGATCTGCATCCAGGCGGTAACGCCTTCCACCGCGATGATCTCCTCGAGGGAGGTGGTGGCCACGTTGCTCAGGACGAAAGGAATACCGTAGCGAGCGGCGGCTCGGGCCAGTTTGATATCGCCATCTCGGGTCAGCATGCCGTTATAGCCGGTCGGGCCGATGACCAGAGGAAGGCGATAGCGTTTTCCCAGCGTAACTGTCGACAGATCCCGATCGCCTACCCTGGTCAAGGTTTTCGGCTCAAACAGGTAGTCATCAAAGACTGCCCGGTTGCGCCTCAAGGACTGCTCATCCTCTGAGCCACCGAAAAGGTACTCGAAGACGAAGTTGGGGAGGCGTCGCCGAGCAATACTTTCAAGATCGCTGATATTGAGGGCTCTTCTATGGTCGGTTCCGATATAGGTGCGGCGCTTCATCATGGGGTCTCAGGCGGCTTTCATTATACTAACGTCTAAGTCGCGAACGCTTTCTATCTTCCAGCCATACTACCATACTAGACATATCAGAGCATCGGGATTCCACTTACCTGCCCATCCAACTTGCCCATCGAATTGGAACGGACATCATGAACATGACCTTGCAGACGCTGTGGCATGAAACACGTGACGACGACCCTGTTCGCCAGCGGATCTATCAAGTGCTGCGCCAGTCGATTATCCGGATGGTGCTGGCTCCGGGGCAGGCGCTGTCGGAGAAAGAGGTCGCCGAGACCTTCTCGGTAAGCCGGCAGCCGGTACGCGAGGCCTTCATCCGTCTCTCTGAGGCAGGATTAGTGGAGGTACGCCCCCAGCGGGGCACCTATGTCGTGAAGATCTCGCAGCGAGCGGTGCTCGAGGCGCGCTTTGTGCGGGAGGCCATCGAGGTGGAAGTGGTACGGCAGGCGGCGGCCAAGGGGCTCACTGCCGAGACGTTGTCCGAACTCCATGATCTTTTGCATCGCCAGCGACGCTGCATTGAACCTCATGACCACGACCGCTTCTACCAGCTCGATGAAGCCTTCCACCGCACTCTAGCGCTAAGCATCGGCCAGCAGGTGGCCTGGAAGGTGATCGAGGAAGTTAAGGCACAGTTTGATCGAGTACGCTACCTAAGCGTGCCCAACGCCACGCCGATTTCCCGGCTGATTGACCAGCATACGGCGATCGTTACAGCAATCGAGGCGCGCGATGTGGACGCTGCCAAGCAGGCCATGCATCTGCACCAGCGGGAGATACTCAAGTCCCTCCCGGACCTGGTGC
>DATHXP010000162.1:0-1565 GCA_035459605.1 Halomonas sp.
GATCCGTTTCCGCTCGCTCCGCAGTGGCAAGATCCGGCCGGTTACGCCCTCAGGCCTCGTGAATCATGAAGACGTGCTGGCAAGCCTGGCAGGTGCCGATATAGACAGTGGCATCAGGCTTGGGCTGCGCCTCGACCTGCACGTCAGGGCAGCCGCAGGCCGTGCAGGGCAAGCGCATGGAAGTGGGAGCATTGCAGACATGGCAGTGCACAGCGTAGCCCTGCTTGTCCGGCATGTCGGAGAGCTGCTCGGTTTCGCCGCATAGCCGGCATCCCAGCCGCCGCTTGAAAGCTCCCCGAATATCCGGCGCGACGTCGCGATCAACGATCCAGCGCCCCAGGCGCCGTATCTGGTGGGGCGACAGCTGCAAATGCGGTTTGAGCAGCCCAGCCACCCGCGGCGTACCGCCAATAATTGTGCAAACCCTGTCGCACAGGGCTTCCAGCGGCAGCGTCTCGATCTTCTCATGCACAGCCGCAGGCGGATCGTCGGCCTTGTCATCGTCGGCAGGCACGACGCTGAGCAGGTGCCAGCCTCGATTGGCAAAGCTGCCTCGCAGCCAGGCAAGCCCGCTGAGCAGCTCGTAGGCCTGGGCCTCCAGCAGCGTCGACAGCAGCCGCTGACCCCGGAGGAGGCGCCGCTGCGCCCTCGCCTCCTCTTGAGGCTGCGAGGCGATCAGGATGAAGCCCCCGCGATGAATGATCAGATGATCAATTCGTACCCGCTGCGCGCCGTCTCCCAGCGTCAGATTGTGAAATACCAGCGCCCGCCCGGTCACGGAAAAGGCATGGCGCAGTCTGGCGCCGACATGGGCGCCAGACGACGCTGCGGTCGCCTGGCGCTCAGAAGCAACCGACGCCTGGTTCTTGAAGACCGAGTTCATGTCATCCCCTGCGCTGCTCGCTTGCCTTGTCGCTGGATTGCATCCGTGGACTAAATCCAGAGCGGCGTGAGCTTATATTAGCCTTGGCTATCCGGCCTTATCGTCTTAGCTACCTTAGCCTACTTTATTCTATCGGGATGCCTCTTCGGCATGCATTTAACAATAGGACATTCTCAGGTCTTTTATCATCCCGGCTTTAATGCCAAAGGCCTATCCGTGACGTCATCTCCTGCGCGCCGCGCAGGGAGCGAGCGCCACGTAAACTACCGAAAATTTACGCGCCCGCGTGCTATGCTGCATGCCGCGTCACAGATCAGTCAGAGCCAATCCATGTACCACGCTTCACCCCAGGCCCGGCTCATGCCGGACGGCACGACACAGACAGCGCTAGAAAACCGCGTCATCCTGCAAGTCGAGCAGCTTTCAAAGCGCTATCGCGGCGGCTTTCAGGCGCTTGACGACATCAATCTCGAGATTCGCCGCGGCGAAATCTTTGCGCTGCTTGGCCCCAACGGCGCCGGCAAGACCACGCTGATCGGCATCATCTGCGGACTGGTCAACGCCAGCGCCGGACGCGTGCTGGTCGACGGCCACGACAACGTCACGGCCTTTCGCCAGGCCCGCCAGCGTATCGGGCTGGTGCCCCAGGAGCTGACCAGCGAGGCCTTCTCCAGGGTCTGGG
>DATHXP010000163.1:0-3161 GCA_035459605.1 Halomonas sp.
GAAGAGCCGGCTGGCGAGCTGCGCGCCCACCTGGGCGCCGTACATCGACAGCCGCCAGACGGTAAACATCGACACCAGCGCAGCGCTGGTGAGCACGCCCATCACCCCAACGCCCAGCCAAAAGAGAAAGGCGCGCGGCTCGCTGAAGCCGCTGGCGTGATAGAGCTCGGCCATGATGCCCTCGCCCTGCAGCTGCCCCATATCCCCAACCAGCGCCATGAAGGGGCCGATGGACACCACCCCGGCGAGCTCGGCAAACGACATCAGCACCACCAGAGCCTGCAGGCGCAGAAGCCTGCGGCGCTGCTCGGCGGTGAGCAGGGTGTAGAGTTCTTTGAGCTGTGAGAACATCGATAGCCTTTTCAGGAGGCAAGGAGCAAGGAGCGGAACAAGGAACGGCCTTCGACTTGATCCCTTATTCCCTATTTATACGAATAGTTGTAGTAGCCGTAGCCGTACACCGTGGCGGCCTTGCGCTCCATGGCGTTCAGCACCACTCCCTTGATGGTGACGCCGCCAGCTTCCATGCGCCGCTTGGCAACCAGCAGCTCTCTTACCGGAGTTTTCTGAAAACGCGCCACCATCAGGCTGGTGCCGCACTGCTTGCCGACCACGGCGGCATCGGTGACGGCAAGGATCGGGGGCGTATCGATGATCACCAGGTCGTAGCGCTGGCTGACCTGATCGAGAAAGGCATGAAAATTCTCGTGCATCAGCAGCTCTGAAGGGTTGGGCGGAGCGCTGCCCCGGGCCACGTGGTCCAGGCCGTCAATCGACGAGCGACGCAGCACCTCGGGCAGCTCTGCCCTGCCGATCAGCAGATCCGAGAGTCCGCTGCCGCTTCTGCCGCCAAAGGCGTAGTGCACATGGCCTTTACGCATATCGGCATCGATGATCAGCACCTTCTGACCCGCTTCGGCGCACACCGCCGCCAGGTTGATGGCAATGAAGCTCTTGCCGATCCCCGGGCTCGGGCCAATCATGGCAATACGGTTGTTTGGCGCGTCCAACATGGCGAAGTAGAGGCTGGTGCGCAGTCCGCGCAGCGCCTCCGTCGCGGCATCCATTGGCTCCTGCTGAGCGAGAATCCCCGTCGTCACTTCATAACTGCGCCTTTCGCTACGGCGCCTGACGCGCTTGACCAGCCTGCTCTGCGCTTCCGAGAGCGTCACGGTGGCATAAACGGGCAGATTAGCGGCCTCGATCTGCTCGGGCGTTTCTACGCCGCGGCTGAGCAGGCCACGCATCAGCACCAGCGCCACGGCCAGCACGCCGCCCAGCAGCGTCGCCATCACCACAATCCGCAACGCCTGCGGCTCGATGGGACCAGAGCCAACCAGCGCCTCGTCGATAATGCGCACGTTGCCCACCGCGCCCGCCCGGGCCACTTCGAGCTCTTGCGTCTTGTTGAGCACGTTGACGTAGATGGCCTGAGTCACTTCCACGTCGCGCGTCAGGCGCACCACTTCCTGCTGCGCCGCAGGCAGCTGACTGACCCTTTCGTTCAGCTCTGCACGCTCGCGCTGAAGCTGCTCTTTCTTGCGCAGCAGCGTCTGGTAGCTGGGGTGTCGGGGCGTGAAGCGCTGGGCCAGCTCCGCCTCTTGCAGCTCCAGATCGTTAAGCTGCTGCTCCAGGGCGATGAACTGGCCGATCGCCGCTTGAGATTCGCTGGACAGGTCGACGCTGTCCATCGCGACTCGATACTCGTTGAGGTGCTCCTCGGCCTGCGTCAGCTGGGCACGCAGCTCGGGCGCCTGCTCGCGCAAAAACTCCAGGCTCTGCTGCGCTTCGGCGGACTGGCGCTCTACGTTTTGAGTCAGAAATATCTCGACCACCGCGTTCAGGGTACGGCGAATTTGCTCACGGTCTGGCCCGGTCATGACAAGCCTCAGCATCCCGGTGCTGGCGTTGGCACCGCTTCCCACCTCATCCACGCTGAGGCGCGACTGCAGCGACCTGGCCACGCTGGTGCGCGAGCGCTGAACCAGAGTAAACTCTGCCCCTGCCGGGGCCTCCAGCTCGGCGATGCGCAGCTGAATATCACCGTCCTTGAGCATTGCCAAAGTGCCGACTTCTCCTTCGCCCAGTGGCTCATCGCCGAGCCGCACCGCATAGCGCTGGCTGTCCACAACGCTCAGCGTCAGCGGTTGCCCGCGCAGATAGTCGGCCACGCTCAGACGGCCCAGGCTAAGCCGCTCCCCCGCCCACACTTCTGCCTTGCCCTCGCGAAAGGCAGGACGCTTTATTCCCGCTCGACGCAGAACATCGCCCAGCAGCGGCAAGTCGCGCGCAGCGACCTGGACATCCAGCCCTAAGCGCTCGACCACTTCGCTAAGCACCATGCGTGAGGTCAAAATTTGCACTTCAGCCGCCGTGCTGAACTCGACACCCTCACCAAAAACTCTCCTGATATCACCCAGCGGGCTCACATTCGAGCGCCGCTCCACCTGTACCAGGGCATCTCCCTGATAGATCGGTGTAGCCAGCGCCACATAGACGATACCGCCCAGGGAAAACAGCAGAGTCACGGCGATAATCAGCCATTTATGATCAATCAGCAGTCCAAAAAGTCGGCCCAGGGCGATCTCATCACCGCTCGTTGATGGCGAGCCGGCGCTTGCGGCGTAGGTTTCTGACATGCGCGGTCTATTCTCTAAGGGGGGGTCCGGTTCTTGCTTTCAGGCACGCTACCGCCAAGTGGTGTCATGTGCACCACTGGTTGTTGCTCATTTCTTTCGTCAATTTTTATCATGCTGTGCTTGCTCCCTAACGTGCTTGCAAAATTTGCGCCAAACAAACTAACCCATTGTTTTAAAGATCTTTTTAGAGTTCTCACAAGATCGTTTTTAAAAATACAAAACGGAAACTGTTAAGTCTGTGAAACAAGATAACGCCGTGAACCTCCAATCAGTTTTCAGAAAAAGTAAACTTCCACATAAACAGCTGCTTACACCAAGCAACGCTCATGTAACTATTCTGTAACTGATGGCGGATCTCAGATCTCAGGGGTTCTCAGGGGTCAGACCCTGAGGGATCCCCACAAATAGAATAAGGAAAACAGTGCATTAGGATTGAAAAAAGTCTGCATGGGCAGGCATGTTGTTAATCGCCAAACCAACAATATGCCGAGGAGCCCATGCAGACGTTTCAATTCTTGCACA
>DATHXP010000164.1:0-13453 GCA_035459605.1 Halomonas sp.
ATGTTGAACAACGTATTACGAAAAGTAGTCGGCTCGCGTAACGAGCGCGAAGTCAAACGCCTGCGCAAGCCGGTAGCGCGCATCAACGCCCTGGAACCCGAGTTCGAGGCGCAAAGCGATGACGAGCTGCGCGCGCGTACCAGGGAGTTTCGCGAACGCCTGGCCCAGGGCGAGAGCCTCGAAGCGCTGCTGCCCGAGGCCTTTGCCACGGTGCGCGAGGCCAGCAAGCGCGTCATGGGCATGCGCCACTTCGACGTGCAGCTGATGGGCGGCATAACCCTGAACAACGGTCGCATCGCCGAGATGAAAACCGGCGAGGGCAAGACCCTGGTGGCAACGCTTGCGGTCTATCTCAATGCGCTGCCCGGGCGCGGCGTGCACGTGGTCACCGTCAACGACTATCTGGCGCGTCGCGACGCCGAGTGGATGCGGCCGCTGTACGAGTTTCTCGGGCTCGAGGTGGGCATCATCCTGCCCGGCCAGGAGCCGGCAGAGAAGCGCGCGGCCTATGCCTGCGACATTACCTACGGCACCAACAACGAGTTCGGCTTCGACTATCTGCGCGACAACATGGCGTTCTCGCTGGAAGACAAGGTCCAGCGCGAGCTGCATTTCGCGATTGTCGACGAGGTCGACTCGATTTTGATCGATGAGGCGCGCACGCCGCTGATCATTTCCGGCGCGGTGGATGAAAATACCGAGCTGTATCGCGTGGTCGATCGCCTGGCGCGCCAGCTGACGCCCTGCGACGACGAGGAGAGCCCCGAGAGCGGCGACTTCATCCTCGATGAAAAGCAAAAGCAGGTCGAACTGACCGAGGCTGGCCATCCCAAGGTCGAGGAGCTGATGCGCGGCGAGGGCCTGCTGGGCGAGGACGAATCGCTGTACGCCGCGCAGAACCTCAACCTGCTGCACCACATGAACTCGGCCCTGCGCGCCCAGCACCTCTATCACCGCGACGTGGACTACATCGTCAGCGACGACCAGGTGGTGATTGTCGACGAGCATACCGGGCGCACCATGCCGGGTCGCCGCTGGTCCGAGGGGCTGCATCAGGCGGTGGAGGCCAAGGAGGGGGTGACGGTGCAGCGCGAAAGCCAGACCTTGGCCTCGACCACCTTCCAGAACTATTTCAGGCTCTACCAGAAGCTGTCCGGCATGACCGGCACCGCGGATACCGAGGCCTTCGAATTTCGCCAGATCTATGGCCTGGACGTGATGGTCATTCCCACCAACAAGCCGCTGGTCCGCCGGGATCACATCGACCTGGTGTATCTGTCGGCCGAGGAAAAATACGAAGCGATCATCGAGGACGTCAAGGCCCAGACCGAGGCCGGACGGCCGGTACTGGTGGGCACGGCATCGATCGACACCTCGGAGTATCTGGCCGGGCTGATGAAGCAGGCGGGAATTCACTTCAACGTGCTCAACGCCAAGCAGCATCAGAGCGAAGCCCAGATCATTGCCCAGGCGGGGCGGCCCGGCGCGGTGACCATTGCCACCAACATGGCGGGTCGCGGTACCGACATCGTGCTGGGGGGCAACTGGGAGGCCGAGGCGGCGCAGCTCGACTCGCCCAGCGAGGAGGAGATCGCGCGGCTCAAGGCCGATTGGCAGAAGCGTCACGATGCGGTGCTGGCGGCCGGCGGCCTGCATGTGATCGGCTCCGAACGTCACGAGTCGCGGCGCATCGACAACCAGCTGCGCGGCCGCGCGGGGCGTCAGGGCGACCCGGGCTCGACCCGCTTTTTCCTGTCGCTGGAAGACAACCTGATGCGGCTGTTCGGCTCCGACCGGGTGCAGCGCCTGATGCAGGCGCTGGGGCTCGAGCGCGGCGAGGCCATCGAGCACAAGATGGTCTCCAATGCGGTGGAGCGCGCGCAGAAGAAGGTCGAGGGGCGCAACTTCGATATCCGCAAGCAGCTGCTGGAATATGACGATGTGGCCAACGATCAGCGCCGCGTGATCTACGAGCAGCGCAACGAGATTCTCGCCGCCGAGGACGTCTCCGAGAACGTCTCGGGCATTCGTCAGGAGGTGCTGGACGAGGCGATCAGCGAATTCGTGCCGCCCCAGAGCCTGCCCGAGCAGTGGGATCTGGCCGGCCTGGAGGCGCACCTCAAGAGCGAGCTCAACCTCGATGCGCCGGTGGTGGCCTGGGCCGAAGAGGACGAGCGCTTCCACGAAGAGCAGCTGCGCGAGCGCCTGCAGACCCTGCACGCCGAGGCCTATGCGGCCAAGGTCGAGGCGGCGGGACCAGAGCTGATGCGACGCTTCGAGAAGCAGGTCATGCTGCAGGTGCTGGATACCCGCTGGAAGGAGCATCTGCAGTCGATGGACCATCTGCGCCGGGGCATTCACCTGCGCGGGTATGGGCAGAAGAACCCCAAGCAGGAGTACAAGCGCGAGTCCTTCGATCTCTTCCAGTCGCTGCTGGTCAATATCAAGGCCGATATCACCCGAATTCTCAGCCATGTGAAGGTGCGCGCACCGGAAGAGGTCGACGCCCTGGAGCGCGAACGCCGGGAGGCCCTTGAGCGCGAGAAGGCCGCGGCGTCCAGCCTCCACACTGAGGGCGAGGTCCAAGGCGGGCAGCAGGCGCGCGCGCCGGCGCCGGGTGCCGACGGTCAACCGCTGCGTCGCGAGGGCCCCAAGATCGGGCGCAACGACCCCTGCCCGTGCGGCTCGGGCAAGAAATACAAGCGGTGCTGCGGCAAGCTGAGCTAGCTCCGCGGCGTCACGCAACACGACACAGGAGAGAGGCCATGGCAGTAGGAGCGGCGGATTTTCCCACTATGCCCGAGATCGCCGGGCTGCGGCTGGGTACCGCCTGCGCGGGCATCAAGACGCCCGGGCGTCGCGACCTGGTGGTGATCGAGGTGCCCCGGGGCGCCAGCATGGCGGGGGTGTTCACGCAAAACGCTTTCTGCGCGGCCCCGGTCACGCTGGCCAGGCAGCACCTGGCCGCCCAGCGCGCGCAGCAGGGCGTGGAAAATAGCGCCGCGAGCCCGCGCTACCTGGTGGTCAACACCGGCAATGCCAACGCCGGTACCGGCCAGCAGGGGCTGGACGACGCCCGCGCTACCTGCGAGGCGCTGGCGCGGCTGGCCGGCGTGGAGGCGAGCGCGGTGCTGCCGTTTTCCACCGGGGTGATCGGCGAGCCGCTGCCCATGGCGCGCCTGCTGGCCGGGCTGCCCGCGGCCTTTGCCGCCCTGGCTGAAGGCGCCGACGCCTGGGCGGCGGCGGGCGCGGGTATACTGACCACCGACACCCGCGCCAAGGGGGCCACTCGCACCCTGCGGCTGGGCGACGCCAGCGTCACCATCAGCGGCATCGCCAAGGGCTCCGGCATGATCAGGCCCAACATGGCGACCATGCTGGGCTTTGTAGCCACCGACGCCACTATTTCGCCCGCCGACCTTGACGCCCTGCTGGCCTCGAGCGTGGCGAGCAGCTTCAACTGCATCAGCGTGGACGGCGACACCTCCACCAACGATGCCTGCATGCTGATCAGCACCAATCGCGGCCCCCGCATCGAGGGCGAAGAGGCGCTTGGCCGCTTTCGCGACGCCCTGCAGCAGGTGATGGATGCGCTGGCCCAGGCCATCGTCCGCGATGGCGAAGGCGCCACCAAGTTCGTGACCCTGGAGGTAGAGCGCGCCGCAAGCCGCCAGGAGGCGCTGGACGTGGCCTTCACGGTGGCGCACTCGCCGCTGGTCAAGACGGCGCTGGCCGCAAGCGACGCCAACTGGGGGCGCATTCTGGCCGCCGTCGGCAGGGCGCCGGTCGCAAACTTCGACGTTGACGCCGTCACCATCGACCTGGGCGAGGTGCGCATCGTCGAGCAGGGCGGTCGCGCCGCCAGCTACACCGAAGCGGCCGGCAGCGCGGTCATGGCCGAAGAGGAGATCACCATCCGGATCGGACTGGGGCGAGGGGAAGACTCAGCGCGGGTTTGGACCACCGATCTGACCCGAGAATACGTTGCCATCAACGCCGACTACCGGAGCTGAGTGGCCTTTAGACAAGAACTGTCAGCCCGCGACCGGCAGCGGTCGCGGCACGCAGGACGGGACGAGCCGAATGAGCGTAATGGTAAAGAGAAGGGAGCATGTGGCAGCCGCCGCCATTATCAGCGCCGATGGAACCCAGGTGCTGCTGGCGCGCCGGCCATCCAACATTGACCAGGGCGGGCTGTGGGAGTTTCCCGGTGGCAAGCTTGCCCCCTACGAAACCGGCCTGGAGGCGCTGAAGCGCGAGCTGCATGAGGAGCTGGGCATCGAAGTCACTCGCGCCCAGCCGCTGATTCGTATCCACCATGAGTACTCCGACAAGCACATCTTGCTGGACGTGTGGCAGGTGCACGCCTTCTCCGGAGAGCCCTTCGGCCGTGAAGGCCAGGCGGTGCGCTGGGTGCCCATGGAAGAGCTGGTGAACTATCCGTTCCCCGCCGCCAATCTGCCGATACTGAAAGCCGTCATGCTGCCCATGGAGTACCTGATTACCGCAGAAGAGGATGACGAAGCGGTCTTTGATGCCCGCCTCGAGCGGGCGCTGAGCGAAGACGGTGTCAAGCTTGTGCAGCTGCGCGCCAAGCAGCTTGATGAGGCGGCCTATGCGGCGCGCGCCGAGCGGGCGCTGGCGCTGTGCCGCGCGCACGGGGCGCGGCTGATGCTCAACGGCGACCCCGCGCTGATCGAGCAGGTTGCCGCTGACGGCATCCATCTGACCAGCGAACGCCTGATGGGACTCGAGCGCCGGCCCCTGCGTGACGGCCTGTGGCTGGCGGCGTCCACCCACGATGCCGAACAGCTGGCTCAGGCCCTCCGCATCGGCTGCGATTTCGTGACCCTGTCCCCGGTCATGCCGACGCCCTCGCATCCCGAGGCCGTCACGCTTGGCTGGCATGATTTCCAGCAGCTGGTCGAGCGCGCCGGGATGCCGGTGTTTGCCCTGGGCGGCATGCGCCGCTGCGATGCCAATCAGGCCCGGGGCGTGGGCGCCCAGGGTATCGCTTCGATTCGCGACTTCTGGAAGTGACCCATGCTTGATCGACTCCCGTTTCTGGTCGGGCTGCGCTACGTGGGCGCCAAGCGTCGCAACCACTTTATTTCGTTTATTTCGCTGACCTCGATGCTGGGCCTGACGCTGGGCGTGGCGGTGCTGATTCTGGTGCTCTCGGTGATGAATGGCTTTGACCGGGAAATGCGCACGCGCATCCTGGGCATGGTGCCGCACGCTAGCATTGAAAAGCCCTCGGGGCTCGTTGCGTGGGAGCCGCTGGCCGAGCGGCTGCTAAAGCGCGACCACGTCATCGGCGCGGCCCCCTTTATCCAGCAGCAGGGCATGTTCTCGGTGGCCGGGCGCAATCAGGGCGCCATGGTCAACGGCATTCTGCCCGAATGGGAAAAGAAGGTGTCGATCATCGGCAGCCACATGGTCCGCGGCAGTCTCGACGACCTGGCGGCCGGTGAGTGGAAGGTGGTGCTGGGCTCGCAGCTGGCCCGGTCGCTGGGCGTCGGCGTAGGGGATCGGGTCACGCTGCTGGTGCCCGAAGCCTCGATCACCCCGGCGGGCGTTTTTCCACGCCTCAAGCGCTTTACCGTCAGCGGCATCTTCAGCGTCGGCGCCGACCTGGACGGCAGCCTTGCCTACGCGCATCTTGATGACATGCAGACCCTGGCGCGCATGGGTGACGCCGTCGGCGGCCTGCGCCTGGAGCTCGACGACCTGTTCCTGGCCGGCGAGGTCACACGGGACATCATCGATGACCTGGGACCGGGCTATCGCGGCCTGGACTGGACCTACACCCGGGGCAACCTTTTCCAGGCGATCCAGATGGAAAAGCGCATGATTGCGCTGCTGCTGACCGTGATCATTGCCGTGGCCGCGTTCAATATCGTCTCGACGCTGGTCATGGTGGTCACCGACAAGCACGCCGATATCGCCATTCTGCGCACCATCGGTGCGACCCCGCGTGCGGTGATGGGCATCTTCATGGTTCAGGGGCTGGCCATCGGCGTCATCGGCATTCTGATTGGCGTGGCGCTGGGAATCGTGCTGGCGCTGAGCGTTGCCGATATCATCGCCTTCGTGGAATCGACGCTGGGCTTCAAGTTCCTCGACAGCGGCGTGTATTTTATCAGCGAGCTGCCCTCCGAGCTGCGCTGGAGCGACGTGCGCCAGATCGTGCTAGCCGCCTTTGGGCTGACCTTCCTCTCTACCCTCTACCCGGCCTGGCGGGCCGCCCGGGTGCAACCTGCCGAGGTGCTGCGCTATGAGTGAGCCGATGCCACCGCAGGGTGACCGGGCGCCGATGCTCGCGTGCCGCTCGCTTACGCGGGTCTATCATGAGGGGCCGCGCGACCTCACCGTGCTGGACAACCTGTCGCTTAGCGTGCATGCCGGCGAGCGGGTGGCGATTGTGGGCAGCTCCGGCTCCGGCAAGACCACCCTGCTCAACCTGCTGGGCGGGCTCGACCGGCCCACCGGCGGCGAGGTACGCGTCGCCGGCCAGCCGCTGAGCGAGATGGGAGAGGCCGCGCTGGGGCGCTTTCGCAACCGCCACATCGGCTTCGTCTACCAGTTTCACCATCTGCTGGCCGAATTCACGGCGCTGGAGAACGCCGCGCTGCCGCTGATCATTCGCGGGCTGCGCAAGAAAGCCGCCGAGAAGAAGGCCATGGCGCTGCTGGAGCGCGTGGGCATGGCGCAGCGCGGCGACCACAAGCCGGGGGAGCTGTCGGGCGGCGAGCGTCAGCGGGTGGCCATCGCCCGGGCGCTGGTCACCAACCCCAGCCTGGTGCTGATGGACGAGCCGACCGGCAACCTCGACCAGAACACCGCCGCGAGTATCCTGGCGCTGATGGACGAGCTGGCCAAAAACGCCAGCAGCGCCTTCGTGATCGTGACCCACGACCTGTCGCTAGCCGCCCATCAGGATCGCATCCTGCGCCTCGACGGCGGTCAGCTGGTCGAAGACGCCTGCGATTGACTGTTCCGAAAGCGGTATCGTTCCAGCGCACACGCTACAATGCTACTAGCATTGCAATCAATGTGCTGCAGGAGGTGTGATTCATGGCGACTATTACAGTTCGCAATCTGGATGACGATCTCAAGGCTCGGCTGCGCATCCTGTCAGCCAAAAGTGGCCGCTCCATGGAAGAGGAAGTGCGCATTATTTTGCGTGACGCCCTTACCAAGCCCCGGAATGGCGGGTTGGGCAGCCGTATTCGTGAGCGATTTGCCGGCGTGGACGAAGCGGAGCTAGAGCTACCCGAGCGCAAGGATACGCCCAGATCTGCGAATTTCGACTCGTGATTGTGCTCGATACCAACGTGCTGTCGGAGCTCATGCGCCCCGAGCCGGATGCGTCCGTCGTCGATTGGCTGGATAGGCAAGACGCGTTTTCTGCGACCATTACCGCTGTGACGGTAGCCGAGATCCTCTATGGCATAGAGCGTCTGCCTGATGGCAAGCGCAAGCGCGTTTTCGCAGAGATGGCGGCTGCGATGTTCGAAGAGGACTTCGCTGGTCGTATTCTGCCATTCGATGAAGTGGCGGCGGCTCATTATGCCGAGCAGGCGGCTGCCAGCGAGCGCGCCGGTAGAGTGGTCCATAGTGCCGATGTCCAGATCGCGGCGATCTGCCAGCAGCATCGCGCCAGGCTCGCTACGCGCAATGTGAAGGATTTCGAGACGTTCGGGATTGAGCTTATCAACCCGTGGAAAGACTCCTGAGTCCGACCTGAGCCCGAGGTGTCTAGTTTTACTTGGCTGGGGTTAATAAACTGTATTTTATCTTGCATTTGGCTATCGCCGCGGCTGACTCTCCTGGGCCTCGCGGCGCAGCCGGGCGCGCTTGCGCCAGCTGCGCGATACCCGCCAGCGCCAGATCAGCCGCACTGCCGCATTGCCCAACAGCGCCGCGCACAGGGCGACTACCAGCGAACCCAGCAGCAGCGCCGGCAGGATGTCGACCAGGCGCTCGGCAACCCAGTGGGTCGATGGCTTGGTCGGTGCGGGCCGCGGGGCGATGCCCATCAGCCAGGCGCCCAGGCGATAGTTGCCATAGAAGATCAGCGGCATGGTCAGCGGGTTGGTGATCCATACCAGACTGACGGCCAGCGGCAGGTTGGCACGCCACCAGCAGGCCCCCAAGGCGGCCAGCGCCATCTGCATGGGGATGGGCAGCAGGGCGCTGAACAGACCCACCGACACGGCGTTAGCCACGCTGCGCCGCGACAGGGCCCACAGCGTGGGGTCGTTGATAAGACGCGGCGGCAAGCCCAGGGAGCGGCGGCCGCGTAACGTCTCGGGGCGCGGAAGATAGCGCTGAAGCAATCGACGAGGCATGAGCGACGCTCTCGCGGCATCGTAAAGCCGTCTATTATCCATGGAAGCAGGCGCGCTCGCCATGTCGCTGCCCCCTGAGCACGGCGAGTGGCCCCTGCGCGGAGCCAGACCATGCGCTATGGATGGGCCCTTCCGCTGGCGCTGATGAGCCTGGTGGGAGTGCTGACAGGGATGTTTGCCAGCGCCGCGCTGCTTCAGGCGCTGGCGGCGCTTGGTCTTTATCTGCTCGCGCGGCGCTGCTGGTCGGGCGTGGCGTGCGCTGTCGTTATTCTGCTGGTGGCGGCGCGCCTGATCAGCCTGGACGGCGCCGAGCTGCCGGCCGGCCTGAGCCGCCAGGATCTGCGCCTCGATGCGCGGCTCGAGTCCCTCACGCGGCAGGGGCGCTTGACGCGCATCAGCGCGGTGGTGGAGCAGTGCCAGCCGCTCGATCCGACGCTGCTCGCCTGCAATGGACTCAGGCGAGTTCGACTGAGTCTGTATCAGCCCCTTGCCCTGAGCGAAGGCGAGCGCTGGCGCTTTACGGTGCGACTGCGCCCGCCGTCGGGGCTGCACAACCCCGGCGCCTTCGACTACCGCGGCTGGCTGAAGCGAGAGGGCATCCAGGCGACCGGCTATGTGCGCAAAGCGCCCGAGCCCCGGCGGCTTGCCGCGGCGCCGCCCTCGCTGCGCGCCGCGGCGCTCGGCTATCTTGATCGACAATCCATCAGCCCGCTGGGGCGTCGCTGGCTGGCCGCGCTCACATTGGGTGCCGGCGAGCGGCTCGACGATGACGATTGGGAGCGTCTCAATGCCACCGGTACGACGCACCTGATGGTCATCTCGGGGCTGCACGTGGCGCTGCTGGCCGGCCTGGCTCTGTGGCTGGCCCGGAAGGTGGCGAAATACGCAACGCCCGGCGCCTGGCGCCTGGCGGTCTGGCCCTGGTGGTTCGCCGGCGGCGCGGCGCTGGGCTTTGGTCTGCTCTCGGGGTTCGAGCCGCCCGCCATGCGTGCGGTCATCATGGCGCTGGTCGGGCTGTGGGTCGCCAGCGGTCGGCATGCGCCGGGGCCCTGGCAGGCCTGGTGGCTGGCGCTGTTCCTGGTGCTGCTGTACGACCCGCTGTCGGCCTGGCGGCCGGGGCTGTGGCTGTCGTTTGTGGCCGTGGCGACGCTGATCATCGCCTGGCAGGGCCGCCCGCGCCCGAGTGGCGTCGGCGGCTGGCTGTGGGCGCTGGTGCGTACCCAGTGCCTGCTGGCACCGGTGATGGCCGCTGCCGTGCTGCTGGCCTTTGGCCGGCTGGCGCCAGCGGCGCCGCTGGTCAATCTGCTGGCGGTGCCGCTGGTGGGAAGCCTGATGGTGCCGCTGGGCCTGGCCGGCTGGCTGCTCAATGAAGTGCCGCTGATCGGCGCCTGGCCCTGGTGGCTGTTTGATCAGCTTGCCCAGGCAACGGCGCTTGGTCTGGAGCAGGCTGCCGCTTATCTGCCGCTGTGGCATGCGCGGCTGGAGTGGCGGCTGCCGCTGGCCCTGGGGCTGGGTCTGCTAAGCCTGTGCTGGCTGCTGCCGGGGCTGCCTGGCCCCCTGCGCTGGCTGGCGACCGGGGTGCTGCTGGCCCTGCCGCTGGCGCTTGAGCCCGACCGCCCGGCGCCCGGTGAGGTGCGACTGACCGTGCACGATGTTGGCCAGGGGCAGATGGTCTCACTGCAAACGCACCGCTATCGTCTGCTGGTGGACAGCGGGCCGCGCTTCGCCTCCGGCTTTACGCCGCTGGGCGCCATCTGGCCCGGCAGGCAGCGCTTCGATGAGGTCATTGTCAGCCACGACGACCGGGACCACGCCGGCGGCGTCGCGGTGCTCAAGCAGCAGCACGCGGTGGGGCGCTACCTGGCGCCGATCGGCAGCGAGTTGCCGGTGGCGTTTACGCCCTGCGCTGCCGGCCGGCGCTGGCGGCAAGATGGCGTGGACTTCGAGATGCTGTGGCCGCCGCCCGGCGTGCAGAACCTGTCGGATAACGACCGCTCCTGCGTGCTGCTGGTGACGGCAGGGTCGCAGCGTCTGCTGATCACCGGCGATGCCGGCAGGGCCGTCGAGCGACAGCTGCTGCCCCACCTGCCGGGCGAGCTGGATGTGCTGGTGGCCGGACATCACGGCAGCAAGACCAGCTCGTCGCTACAGCTTGTCGAGGCGACTCGGCCCAGCGTCGTTATCTACAGCGCGGCACTGGACAATTCCTTCGGCCATCCCGCAGCCGAAGTGGTGCGGCGCTTTCGCCGCCGGGGCAGCTGTCAGCTGAGCACCGCTCGCGACGGCGCTATCGGTGTTACGCTGGGAAACAGCGCCGGATCGGAGCGGTTAAGCACGGCGCAGTCCACAAGCCTGCTGCGCGCTGTTGAACGACACTGCCTTGCGGTAGAATCCGACGCTGAGATTATCGGCGGGGGTCGGTGAAAACAAAAGGATCAGGGAGGAGTCATTCACATGACCTTGATGGAGGCCTTGGCGGCGGGCGGCTGGCTTATGCTGCCGCTGCTGATCTGCTCGGTGCTGTCGCTGATGATCGTGGTGGAGCGAGTCTGGAGCCTGCGCCCCGATCGTATTGCGCCCATGGGGCTGGGTCAGGAAGTCTGTACCCTGCTCGGCCAGGGGCGCATCAATCTGCAGTGGTTGGAGAGCCACTCGCCGCTGGGTGGCGTACTGGCCATGGGGCTGCGCAACTCCCGGCTGGGGCACGAGCAGGTGAGGGCGCGCTTTCAGGAATCGGCATCGGCAGTGGTGCACGATATGGAGCGTTTTCTCAGCCCGCTGGGCACCATCGCATCGGTTGCGCCGCTGATCGGTCTGCTGGGCACCGTGGTGGGCATGATCGAGGTGTTTTCGGTCATCATGGCCGGCACCGATGCGGGACGTACCGAGCAGCTGGCCGGGGGCATTTCCCAGGCGCTGGTGACAACGGCTGCGGGCCTGTTCGTGGCGATACCCGCGCTGATGTTTCATCGCTACTTTCAGCGGCGGGTGGAAGATATCACCGTGCGTATCGAGGACCAGGCGGGGCAGGTGGTCGAATATCTTGCCCACTACCCCTGCGATGTCATGGCTGCAGGCGATCGCGTCAGCGCTCCAGCAGGCGTGGCGTCGTGAAGCTGCCCAGGGCGCGGCGCGAACCGGCGGAGGTCAATCTGACCCCCTTGATCGACATTGTCTTCCTGCTGCTGATCTTCTTCATGGTGTCGACCACCTTCGAGACGCGCAAGGCGCTGGAGCTGGAGCTGCCAAGGACCGAGAGCGGGGCGGCTGCCGAGGCCTCGCCGGTCACCGTGGCCGTGACCGCCAGCGGCAAGTATCGGCTCGGCGAGCGGGCGCTGAGCGCCGCTGAGTTTGCCACGGCGCTGTCCGCCGAGGCCGAGCAGGCGCGTCAGCATGGGCTGGTCGTCGAGGCCGACGGCCGCGCCGATCATGCCGCCGTGGTTCGCGTGCTCGACCGGGCGGGGCTGCTGGGTATTCAGCGGGTGCGGATTGCCACTGACGCAGCACCGGCAACAACCGATTAGGGAGACGGCTTGAGAGATCACTCCGGGTGGGCGCTGTACAAGCGCCTGTTGGGCTATGTCTGGCCGTACTGGCGGGCCTTCGCGCTGGCGATTGTCGGCTATGTCATCTACGCCGGCGCCAGCACTGCGCTGGCCGAGATGATGAAGCGGCTGATCGATGGCATTCAGACGCCGACGGCGGATTTTCGCCTGATGCTGCCGCTGTTTGTGATCGGCATGTTTGCCGCCCGCGGACTGGGCACCTTTCTGGGCACCTTCTTCATGAGTCAGGTGGCGCGCAACCTGGTGCATGCGCTGCGCTGCGACGTGTTCAATCACATGATGCATTTGCCGGGTGATTTCTTTGATGCCCACTCCTCGGGCCAGCTGGTCTCCCGGGTGACCTACCATGTGGAGCAGGTCACCGGTGCCGCCACCAAGGCGATAACCATCCTGCTGCGCGAGGGGCTGTTCGTGACCGGGCTGGTCGCGTACCTGCTGTGGACCAACTGGATGCTGACGCTGCTGTTTCTCGCCGTGACGCCGCTGATCGGCGGCGTGGTGAGCTATACTAGCAGGCGTTTTCGCAAGATTTCACAGCGCATCCAGCGCTCCATGGGCGACGTGACGCATGTGGCCTCCGAGGCCCTGTCGGGCTATCGGGTCGTGCGCACCCACGGCGCCGAGCGGTATGAAAAGGAGCGCTTTGCCGAGGCCAGCGAGGTCAATCGCCAGCAGAGCCTCAAGGAGGCGTTGATTCGCGCCACCAGCACGCCGGTGATCCAGCTGCTGGTGGCGGTGTCGCTGGCGGCCCTGGTATGGCTTGCCATGTCGCCGCAGCTGCTGGCCGACATGACGTCCGGCGAGTTCGTCGCCTTCATTACCGCCGCCTCGCTGATGGCCAAGCCGGTGCGTCAGCTGACCGAAATCAACCCCACGGTGCAGAAGGGTATCGCCGCCGCCGGCGAGCTGTTCGGGCTGCTGGAAGAGCCTGCCGAAATCGATGATGGCACCTTTGATCCAGGGCGTCCCGAGGGGCGCCTGCGCTTTGAGCGGGTGCGTTTTCGCTACCGCGACGACCTTCCCGAGGTGCTGCGTGGCATTGACCTGGAGGTGGCGCCGGGGGAAATGGTGGCCATCGTGGGCCGCTCGGGCAGCGGCAAGTCGACGCTGATCGGCCTTTTGCCGCGCTTCTATCGGCCCACCGCCGGGCGCGTGCTGCTCGACGGCGTGGATATCAACGACTACCGCCTGCAGCCGCTGCGCCGTCAGATTGCGCTGGTGACGCAGCAGGTGACCCTGTTCAACGCCAGCATTGCCGAAAACATCGCCTACGGCGAGCGTTCACCGGATTCCGCCGCCGTCGAGGCCGCGGCGCGGGCGGCCCATGCCCATGAGTTTATCGAGCGCCTCAATCAGGGCTATGACACCCTGGTCGGGGAGAACGGCGTGATGCTGTCCGGCGGCCAGCGCCAGCGCCTGGCCATTGCCCGGGCGATCTACCGCAACGCGCCGCTGCTGGTGCTGGACGAGGC
Source organism: Halomonas sp. (assembly GCA_035459605.1). GTDB lineage: Bacteria > Pseudomonadota > Gammaproteobacteria > Pseudomonadales > Halomonadaceae > Halomonas. The sequence goes on from DATHXP010000164.1 coordinate 13,393, forward strand.
CACCTCGGCGCTGGACACCGAGTCGGAGCGCTATATCCAGGCGGCGCTGGAGGAGGTCTGC
>DATHXP010000165.1:0-15484 GCA_035459605.1 Halomonas sp.
GGCGAAGGCTACTTTGTTGAATGTGATGTACGCCGCCTGAGCGACTTCGAGAAAGTCCGTGATGACCTGGTACAGAAATGGGGTGGTGTGGACGTGGTCGTCAACAACGCCGGCGTTGCCTCCGCAGGCTCCATTGAAGACACCACCATGGCAGACTGGGAATGGATCCTCGACATCAACGTACTGGGCGTTGTCCGTGGCTGCAAAGCCTTCACCCCGCTGTTCAAGGAACAAGGCTCCGGCGCGTTTGTGAACGTAGCCTCCATGGCCGGGCTCATGCTTGCGCCCTTGATGGACAGCTACAATGTGTCCAAGGCCGGGGTGATTGCCCTGTCTGAAACCCTCAGCCAGGAGCTGCGGGATGCCGGTATTCACGTCAGCTGCGTGTGCCCGGCGTTTTTCCAGACCAATCTGACCAGCACCATGCGTTCGGACATTCCCGGTATCCAGCAGAACGTCAACAAGCTGATGAAGCGCTCCAGCATTACCGCCGAAGACGTGGCCGAGGATATCTTCCGCAGTGTGAAAGACAAAGACTTCTGGGTACTGCCCCACGCCAAAGAGGCGCCGCTGCGTCGAATATTGCAGGCCATGATGCACCCGCGCTGGGCCTGGGACGTGGGGCTCAAGGGCAAGCCGCATGATCTGGGCAATATCTCGAAGTATCGCGGCAGCCCAACGGGACTGGCTGACTACATTGGCTGGCTGGGCGATAACTTTGACCCGTCGATCTCCTGGAAAGACCTTGAGTGGATTCGCGAGTTCTGGGACGGTCCGATGCTCATCAAGGGCATTCTTGACCCCCAGGACGCTTGCGATGCGGTCAGCTTCGGCGCCGACGGCATCGTGGTCTCCAACCACGGCGGGCGCCAGCTGGATGGCGTGCTGTCCAGCGCCCGCGCGCTGCCGGCGATTGCCGACGCGGTAAAAGGAGAAATCAAGATTCTTGCCGATTCCGGCATTCGCACCGGGCTGGACGTGGTGCGCATGCTCGCTCTAGGCGCCGACTGCACGATGCTGGGGCGCGCCTACATCTATGCGCTGGCCACCGACGGCGAGGCGGGAGTGCGCAACCTGCTGGAGCTGATCGAAAAGGAAATGCGCGTGGCCATGGTGCTGACCGGGGCCAAGACGATTGGCGATATCAGCAGCGACCTGCTGGTGCGCGAATTGGAACAGGTGGCCCGCTAGTTCGAGAGGCTCCTGAGCTATTAATTCGGCAATCAAATAGGTCATCCTGACCTCTTTGATTATCGCCAGCGCACCGGTCTTCGACCGGCGGCGGTACCTCTCTGTATCGCTATTAACCCGACATAAATGCTTGCCGGGTTAATAGCGCGATATTGAGTGTGGGTCATTCTCGACGGTGCCGCACCGGAAGCTAGCGATGCCCGGTCAGCGCTGCCTTATCGGGCGGTCTTGGTCTTAAGAATAGGCGGTTCATACCCAGCGTAAAACACGCGTTCGGCTCGCCGAGGTAGTCGGCAAGCCGGCTCTTGACGCTTCCAGGTTCTACATTAGTCGTGCTTTCGGCAACACGCTGGCCAAGCCAGGCGCTATCTGTCGCACGAATAAGCCATGCTGCTGAAAGGCCTGGAAAGCAGGCTATACCATGCATTACGCCAGACTGTAGGGCTCTCTGAGCGCCCGAGTGTCTCGTCGATGAGGCATTTTTACCGGATTGTTAACAATCTTTTATTCAAATTGGTTTGCCTTCGTTAAATATATTCTTATTTTTCGGCAACTTGCTTCTTTTGTCTCCAGGGTGGCACGGAAGCTGCTTTGTAACATTTTGCTGCGAGCAGGAAGCGTCATTCAAGGGTCCGGCAGGAGATTGTGCGGTACGGATGGATGGTGGCGCGAGTTCGCAGGCTGCAGCAGCCACAACAAAATGGAGACATGATCATGAAAAAATATCTCGTTGTAGCAGGGACTCCTCTGCTAGCCATAGTAATGGCCATCTCCACGGCGCACGCTAACCCTAGCGTGGGTGTCAGTGACACAGTTGATCAAAATGTCGATTCCAGCGCGACGGCTACCGGAGGCAGCAGCGGTAACGCCAACGGCGCCGCCGGAACCGGCAGTGGGGAGGACGCTAATGGCTCGGGTGGCAGTGGCAATGGCAATGGCAATGGCTATGCCAATGCCAATGGCAATGCTGATGACAGAGGCAGAAGGGGCGGCAATGGCGGGACTGCTACCGGTTCTGGTACCGGTACCGGCACCGGTGGCGCTGGCGCAGGTGGCTACAGTGCCGGCACGGGAACGGGTGGCACGGGTGGCACCACTGGTCGTGGCGGTGACGCCTGGGCCATGAGCGAGTCCTATAACACCTCCACCAGCGTCATCTCCCTTCAAGAGCTGAACTCCACCGTCAACGGTGCCGGTATCCGTATCACTGGCGCGCGGGGTGCCGCTGGCGCTGCCGGTGGTGACGGTGGTGATGCGCTGGCCGTCAATCTAGGCCTGGGTATTGGCGGCGGCGGCGGCGATGGCAGCGGCGGTGAGGGTGGCAATGCCGATGCTAACGCCGAGACCAACGCGGATGGCGGTAATGCTGATGGCTACGGCAAAGGGTTTGCTCTTGGCTTAGGAAAAGGTCAGGGCGGTGATGCCACAACATCGGCCAGCGGCAGCTCCTCAGCCAATGCCAACAACGCTGATGCCGATGACAACCAGAGAGCGCGCTCCGAGTCGGGTGCGGCCACTGCATCGGCAGGGGCAGGCACCGGCGGTAATGGAACCGGCTCAGGCAGCGCCTCCAGTTCCGGTAGCGGTACCGCCACGGGTGGCGCAGGTGGCACCGGCGGTGACGCAGGCGCCATTGCGGGTAACGGCGGCAATGGCAACGGCGGCGGCGGTGGTGGCGGCAGCGCCACTACCGGTAACGCCTATGCCTACGCCGGCGACGGCGGTATGGGCGGTAACGGCGGCAACGGCGGGGCGGCTAGCTTTGCCACCGGCGCGGCCAGCGTGTCCGTGGGGTCCGGGGTGTTCGGTGGCATCAACAACCTGAACGTCTCCACCGGCCTGTACAACTCCCAGCTGGCTGGCACCAGCGTTGCCGCTCACAGCAACGTGAGCATCGGCAACTGACCCTGAGTGCATGACGCACTCGCATGAGTCGGGAGCCGGTGGGAGAGGATCCTGCCGGCTCCCTTGCAGAGCAGTCTCAGGGGATCGCAGACCGGGAGTTCAGGCCATGAAGAGATTGTTTTCCAGTCCAAATTCAGCGTTGCCCGCTTTCTGGCAGCGAAAGCGGATGACGGTCGCGTTTTCAGCGCTGCTGATTATCTGGGGCATGTCCTTGAGCCAGGCGGATGAAAATCATGTTCAGCAGGCGGAAGGTTTCGCCGCCCTGGAGCGGATGGATCTTCAGGCGCTGGAGCAGGCCCGGGCCAGGGAAGGGGAGATGATCGTCAACTTCAACAGCGTAAAAAGCGTCCAGAAGATGAAGGCTACGGTGACGGATACCTCCTTCGATGTGGGTGGGGATATGGTATCGGGAAATATTAGCTTCGCCCCCGATGCGCTGGGTAACTTTAGCGGAACGGGGATATTCAGTGCCGTGACCGGCAACGGCAACTCCATCAACAATGCCGTGGGCATCAGCGTCTTCATTTCCAATTAAGTCTGCCAGAGTGCAGGTTTCAGGTTATTCCGCTTAGAGGATGGGTCGTCGTGAAACTGCTCGTCATGAAACGGATTGGAGATTCTTGCTGTGTTGCGGCGTCAGCTCTGATTATTGCGGGGCTGGCTCTTGCAGGAGCAGCGAATGCCAACGCTGGCCAAGTGACCATTGTCAATCGCTTCGGCAGCTTTCAGGTCGAAGCCAAGAGTCTGCAAGAGATGGGCTGGGACCGAGTGGTCCGCCAGCAGTATGACTACAGCTGCGGTTCGGCGGCCGTGGCGACCCTGCTGACTTACCACTATCAGCGCCCTTCAACCGAAGCTGAGGTTTTCGAGAGCATGGTCCGGGCAGGGAACGCCGAAAAGATTCAGCGCCACGGTTTCTCCATGCTGGACATGAAGCGCTACCTGGATGCCCAAGGGCTGCAGTCGGATGGGTTCAGAATTGCGCTCGACGATTTTATCCGTATCGGCGTGCCGGCTATTACCATGGTGAATACCGGAGGGTACAAGCATTTCGTCGTCGTCAAGGGGATCGATGCCGACAATATTCTGATAGGCGACCCCGCGGCAGGCACTCAGGTAGTGCCGAGGGAGTATTTCGAAACCCTTTGGAATGGCTCTGTACTTGGCGCCCGCGAGGAGATAGAGATTGCTCGTAGCCACTTCAACCATGAACAAGATTGGGCCGTTCGCCCCGACGCTCCGGTGGCACGGGGCGTCAACCGCTCGAGCATCGGTGCCAGCCTGCTGACCCTTCCCGCCGCCAATGAGATGGGGCGGTGACAAGGAGACGACAAGATGCGATCTCGAACAGACACCTTAATGCGAGGGACGGCAGGTATCCGCTGGATGAGCGGCTTGGCGCTGCTGCTTGCCACCGCCACCCAGGCGGCACTGTCCGTCTCGGCCCAGGCTGCGTCGCCCCAGCAGGAGCCGCCTGGCTATCGGCAGCCCCTTCACTCGCCCGACAGACTGTATGCTGAGGCTTCGGGCTCGCTCCAGGCGAGAGATCACTTCTACCGCGGTAGCGTCATCGCCGCGGAGGAGCTCGACCAGATGCGTGCCGGCTTCAATATCGGCGTACTCGATGTGGACTTCGGTGCGAGCCTGCATACCTTGATCGATAACAGCGTCGAGCTGGTATCGGTGGTCAATTTCACGCGGGCTGGCGCCGATATTGTCTCACAAAGCTTCAGTGCCCCAGCCGGTGTTGCCAGTCGCGTAGGGCCGGGTACCGGCTTGACGGTGACGGACATGGCTCCAGGCAGCGTCGAACTGGCAGGTCTGGCGAGCTTCTCGGGCGTTGCTCTGAACGATCTCAAGGGCTTCACGGCTGCACTGCACAACATTACTCGCGATGCCATCGTCAGCGGCGTGGTAAGCAATGCTTCGGGAAGGGATATCCAGCAGCGAATCAATATCGACGTGCGCCTTAACAACGTCGGAGAGTTGAAAGCCGCCAGGCAGCGCGCCGCGATCGTTGACTCCTTCTCCGGCATACTGCGCTGAAGAGCTAGGGCCTAACAGTAAACGACTGCCAAAACGGTGGCAGTCGTTTTCTTGGCGGTATCTAACGCTTGAGCTCAGAAGACATTCATACCGAAAGGCACGCGCAGGGTCAGCGTAGTGTCGGGGGCGTCATCGGTGATGCCGAGCTCCAGGTTCAGGTTGGCCTGGACATTCTGATTGATCTGATAGCTCCAGCCCAGCAGCAGGGAGCCGACGTTCAGTGTTTGTGAGCTCACGCGCGTTTTATTGCCTTTTTCTGGGTCAAAATATTCGGTCTTGGTCTTGCCGATGAAGTCGTTCTTGTAGCCCAGGGTGAAGGAGGTGCGCGGGTTGATCGAGTAGGCCATGCCGAAGCTGAGTCGCACCGCGTCCCCGGGGTCCACGTCGCCGACAGCGATATTGTTCCCATCTTTTTTTGTAAGGCTCTGGTTGACGCTATCCTCCAGATGGAAGACATAGCCCAGGTTGGCGAAGTAGACCGCCGGTGCCGAGGGAAGCAGCATGGTGATGCTGGGCTCGATGGAGTGAAAGCCGGTGCCGGTGGTCAACTCCTGGGCGGTGCCTTCACTGTTGCGGCGGATGTCGAAGGGGCCCTGGCCGGTGGTGCTCTTGTAGCGCAGGTTGCCGATGAAAAACGGCATGCCATTCAGGCCGCGGTTGAGCTGGTAGTGGCCCGCCAGCTCGATATCCCCCAGGCTGTTGTTGGAGAGATCGCGCTCTATGGTGTAGTCGGGATCTACCTCCGCTACCGTCACTCGTCTCGACTCGTCTCGGTACACATAGGGCACCTTCATCTCGAGCTCCAGGCGGTCGGTGACGCCCAGTCGTCCGGTCAGCGAGGCGGTATAGCTGTCCCGGTCGAGATCCTCTGCCGTGAACGCCCCGATCAGCAGGGTACTCAGTACTTCTATTCCGGTGAAGGTCATGCGATTGATGCTTTCGTGGGAGTACTGAAACTCCGGCTCGAGCACCAGCCTGCCCTTGGGCGTAAGAACTCCGCCATACTCGGCCATAGCCTGAACTTCCGGCGGGACTTGCTGCGCGGCAGGCTCTTCACCGACCGGCTGGATATCCCCCTGGGCAAGAACAGGAGCTGAGCCGAGCAGCGAGAGCAGCCCGAAGAAATGAGTTATTTTCTTATTTTTCCGTGCCATGGCGTCGCTCTCTTCCTTATTCAAGCGTATCGTTCAGATGGCCGGTTGATCCCGTGCTTCTCGATCAGCCGGTACAAAGTGGCTCGCGAGACGTCAAGTTCACGCGCCGCATGTTGGATGTGATTCTTGTTCCTGGCAAGAGATGCCTTGATGGCATCCTGTTCGGCCTTGTCACGGGCTTGCTCCAGGGTCAGCTGGCATCTCGAGAAACCTTCTCGGCGTTCGAGCCCTAGATCCTCGGGACTGATCAGATGCCGATCGCACATCACCATGGCCTGGCGAACCCGGTTGATCAATTCTCGAATGTTACCGGGCCATGAATGCTGGCGCATCAGCAGAAAGCTATCACGGCTGAAGCCGCGTACTTTCAACGTTTTTTCGGAGCGAAACTTGTGGAAAAAGAAGGTGGCCAGCGCCTCGATATCTCCACCGCGTTCGCGCAGGGGAGGAGTCGTCAGCTGCAAGACGCTTAGTCGATGATAAAGGTCTGGACGGAATTTCCCTTGCCTGATGGCTTCTTCGAGATTGACGTGGGTGGCGGCAAGTACCCTTACGTCGACAGGAATTTCTTGAGGATTGCCTAGACGCGTAATCCGATGACTTTCCAGGAACCTTAACAGATTGACCTGCATGTCGAGTGGCAGGTCGCCTATCTCATCAAGGAACAGTGTGCCGCCGTCGGCAGATTCGATGAAGCCAATCTTGCGCTGATCTGCCCCGGTAAATGCGCCTTTTTCATGGCCGAAGAGCTCCGATTGAATCAGACCAGGTGACAGGGCGCCACAGTTGACGGCACAAAAAGAACCGCCGCGACGAGATGAGTTATCGTGTATGGCGCGAGCTACCAGCTCTTTCCCTGTTCCCGACTCGCCGGTTATGAGCACCGGTGCTTCCACCGGCGCCATTCGATGTATGCATCGATAAAGGTTTAGTACGGAGGGTGAGCTGCCGATCATGCCTAGCTCAACCACCTGGGGAAGAGGCAAGGTGAGAGGCGATGACTCTTTGGCAATCAGGCTGGCCATCTCCTGCGCACTTTCAAGAATGTGTCTTGTCTTGACTGGATCCAGGGGCAGCGACAAGAACGCATAGAAGTGATGCTGAATCAGATGACGAATATGCTCTAGCCCCAGAGCGTGTGGATCTACTGCGGCTATCCATAAAACTGGCGGGTGCGGGTGCTGGGTGACAAGCTTCTGAAATGTTTCTATCTGCTGTGAATCTGCATCTATCAATATAGCAATGGCGGTGAGATGACCACCTTGCTCGATAATATGACCGGCTTCTCGCACGCTGCGTACATGCGTAGTTTCCAAGTGGTACTGCTCGAGAGTGGTTGCAATATGCTGCCCGACAACATCGCATCCCATTGTGAGAAGGCGTCTTGAGCTACTCATCATAACTCTTGCTTCCGATAGTACCATGGGTTATTACCCCGGTGTGCCTGTGCAAGGTGTCGACAGAACGCATCAATAGCCGATGGAATTTCTATATCAGCTTACGATATATGGGGTATGGTCTGTTCTGTTTATCAGCATAGCCTATCCTCATACGCTGCCATGGCAGTGTGGTGTCTTACCTTCACTTTTTGATGGTGTGCGCATACAGAATAGCAGAAGCATGGAGGAGTTATGGTCAACTTTGGTGGATGCCAGTCAGGCGGACGCCATGCGCAGATTGCTGTAGGCTCTGTCGGCCCACCAGCGGTAGTGCGTAGCCTATTGATGAGAGAGATGCAGTAGGGTTGGAGCGGGCGGATTGCTGGCTCGGGAGCGTCCCGAGCCGGCGCTATCGCCTCGTTCACGGCTACACCAGGCGTGCTTCCACGGCGTCGAGAAAGCCCTGCATGTCGACCACCTGTTCTGTATCAGGGGTAGTGGTCTTGCCCTTAAGGTCGCCGGTAATGATGCCGTCGCCGACGGTGCTGATCAGCGCTGACTTGAGGCGGTGGGCATAGTCGACCAGCGCCATGTTGTCTTCGCGCTCGCCCAGCGTCTCCAGCGCATTGGCGACGGCAAATATCAGCGCCGACGAGTTGAAGTGCGCTTCCTTGCCGTCGCTTTCCAGATATTTCAGGTAAAGATCGTGGGCGGTGCCGTGAGGCGCCTCGAACAGCATGGTGCCGCTCTTGCTTTCGATGATCGAGCTGGCGGTGGCCAGGCTGCCGCCGAGCGCGGCGGAGATATCCGAGAAGATGTCGCCGTCCAGGTTCTGGGCCGGGTAGAGCGCGTTGCGGGGCGGGTCGGTGATCATCTTGATCAGCTGGCTGGAGGGGCGCATGATCATGAACGAAGGCGGCGGCGTATCGGCCTTGGCCAGCTCGAAGCGCACATCGGTGATGGCGGTGCTGAACACGTCATCGTAGTCCATGTATTCGCGCTTGAGGCCGAAGTAGACCTCCTTGTCCTTGTGCGAGGCGTCGCGAAAAACCTGCAGCACCCAGTCCTTGATCGCCGCGCGGTCGTTGGACATCAACAGGATAGGGTCGCCCTGCTTGACGCGGCGGGCGTGCTTTTCTTCGCCGTCGACGATGACCTTGAGAATACCGTTTTCCTCGGCGGGAGCGTTGAAACTGCCGTACTGATCGCCGCCGCCGGCACTCATGCGCGAGATCGAGACCTGAACCTTGCGCTCGGGAATTCCGTACTGCTTGAGCTGTTCCACCAGCTTGTAGAGCTTGCGGCCGGTATTGTTGTCCGGCACGCCCCACAGCGCCCGCTGCGGCGGGTTGGCAACGATGCGCGCCGCCTGGGCATCGATCAGCTCGTAGTGGTAGGTAAGCCCCAGCGCTTCGGCCTTGGCCCGATAGCTCGCCGCGTAGATCTCTTCGATGGCGGCGCGCATCACGCCATCGTAGCCGGCAATCACGGTGTCCTTGAGGCCCAGGTAGATGTCGCGTTTTTCGTCGATGGCGCGCTGAAAGAAGCGGTGGGCCCAGGTCTTGACGTCGTCCAGGTCGTTGGTGGCCAGCAGCCAGGGATCGCCCTTGTTGACCTCGCGGCGGTGCAGCTCCACCGGATCACCGCTGCGGCCCACGAACATCAGCTTGACCACGCCGGTGCCCTTGGAAAGCTCGTTGAAGCTGTCCTTGATGCCGCCGCGCTCCATGGTATCAACCTCGATATCGCGGTCGATCCAGCGCGGCTTATCGAATTTCAGGTTGCTAAACTCGATGTCCTCGCGAGTGATGTTGCCGCCGATGCCCTTGCGGATTGCGCCGTTGGGCGACTTGGTGGCCAGCGGGTGCAGCGCGGCGCCGTCGATCTCGGGGTGCTTGGCCAACATCGCGTTCAGCTGGCTGCGATTGACCGTCATGCCGGCATTCTTTACGCCCACTCCGTACTGGTTGAGCGCCTCGATGGCGTCGACCACCGCCTGGCCGTTGGTGACCAGGCGATTTTCCGCGGTCAGATCGATTTCCACCAGCTCAAGTTCCAGCCGGGACGTCACGAACGTCTCAAGAATTCGCTCGAAGGCTACCTGGGCCATCTCGTCGCCGTGCAGGACAACCAGAGGCGCTGACACTTTAATCTTGCTGCTCATTATGTTACCCGTCGTTGGAAAGATAGGGTCAGTGCGATGCTGAAATGAGCACAGGGTACTCCTGCCGCCGGCGGTTCTCCAGAGACCAGCCGTCGACGCAGGGCGCAAGCGGTGCCGTGTTTTTCTCCAGCCAGGATGAAATCAGGCCGAGTTCAAGGACCGGCGGTAGCGTAGTAAGGTGGCTAAGCATAAAAATTAACGGTAACTAAACGATCATCGTGGTTTAGACTGCCCTGTGAGTTGGTTTGCATGCTTTTTCTAAAGTAGATGACCCAAATTTTAGTATAAGAGTATAAGATGCTGGTGGTCTTGCCGGGAGCTGAAGAGCTGAAACAGAGGGCAAGATTACAGCAACTACGACGGATCGTTAACGCACAACGAGGTATGCCAATGAAACGCCATGTATTTTCCGCCGCTGCCTTCTCGGGGGCTCTGTTGGGCGCTGCCATGTTCGCCGCGCCGGCAATGGCCGAAGACGAGCAGTTCATCACGATCGGCACCGGCGGACAGACCGGCGTCTACTATGTCGTCGGCCAGTCGGTGTGCCGCCTGGTAAACCGCATGGAAGAGGCCAATATCCGCTGCAACGCGCCCTCGACCGGCGGATCGGTAGCGAATATTAACGGTATTAAATCCGGCGAGTTGGATATGGGCGTGGTGCAGTCCGACGCGCAGTATCAGGCCTACAACGGAACCGGCAACTTTGAAGGCGAGCCCTTTGAAGACCTGCGTGCCATATTCCGCGCCCACGGCGAGCCGCTGACCATTCTGGCGCGCGCCGACTCCGGCATCGAAACCCTGGACGACCTGGTCGACAAGCGTTTCAATATCGGCAACCCCGGCTCCGGCCAGCGCAACACCATGGACGTGGTGATGGCTGCCAAGGGCTGGGACACGGATACCTTCTCGCTGGCCTCGCAGCTGGACGCCGCTGAAATGGCCTCTGCGCTGGCAGATAACAACATCGACGCCATGGCGTATGTGGTGGGTCACCCCAACGGCGCTATTCAAGAAGCTACGACCACCGTCGATTCGCGTCTGATCCCGGTCAACGATGATGCTATCCAGGGCATCGTTGACGAGTACCCCTACTACGCGGCAGCGATTATCCCCGGCGGCCTGTACAAGGGCAATCCGGACGACGTTGAAACCTTCGGTGTGGCCGCCACCTTTGTGACCGATGTCAACGTCGACGACGAGGTGGTTTACAATACCGTCAAGGCGATCTTTGACAACTTTGATCGCTTCAAGAAGCTGCACCCGGCCTTCGCCACGCTGGAGCCTGAAGACATGGTGAGCTCTGGGCTGTCCGCACCGCTGCATGAGGGTGCCGCGCGCTACTATCGTGAGCAGGGCTGGATCGAGTGACCATCGTCCTCTGACTGCGTCGCCCTTTGACTGCGATGTGGCCAGGTGGTATTGATGCGCGGCTCCAGAACTGGAGCCGCGCATTTTGTTTAAACGGCGGAAAGACCCGACGATGGCGCGGTGTTTTTCCTATCTACCTACCCAGGGCATGCTGATGACTGAAAACGAGAAGGGAACGTCAAGCACCGGAGTCGATCTGGAGGATATGGTCGCCTCAAGCGACTCGGGGGCGCGCAAGCCGGCAGGCGTGCCGGGCAAGCTGCTGGTCAGCATTGCTGCGCTGTGGTCTCTTTTCCAGCTGTGGATTGCGTCCCCGATCCCCTTCATAGTGAAGTTTGGTGTATTCAACGCCACCGAGGCGCGCTCCATCCATTTGGCCTTTGCGCTGTTCCTGGCCTACATGGCCTACCCTGCACTGAAGCGCTCACCGCGCGACCGCATTCCCCTGCAGGACTGGGTGCTGGCATTTGCCGCCGCCTTTTGCGGCGGCTACATGTTCATGTTCTATGAGCAGCTGGCTCAGCGCCCCGGGGCGCCTATCCTGCAGGATGTCATCATCGGGATAATCGGCATAGCGCTGCTGCTTGAAGCCACCCGGCGTGCGCTTGGTCCGCCGCTGATGGTCGTGGCGCTGGTGTTTCTGGTCTACAGCCTGGCGGGGCCTTGGATGCCGGGCATTCTGTCGCACAAAGGGGTAAGTTTCTTTGGGCTGATCAACCATCAGTGGCTGACGACCCAGGGGGTGTTCGGCATCGCTCTGGGGGTATCGACCAGCTTTGTGTTCCTGTTTGTCCTCTTCGGTGCGCTGCTGGACAAGGCCGGTGCCGGCAACTACTTCATTCAGGTGGCGTTCTCGCTGCTGGGGCATTACAAGGGTGGCCCCGCCAAGGCCGCCGTGGTGGCGTCGGGCATGACGGGGCTGATTTCCGGCTCGTCGATTGCCAACGTGGTGACCACCGGAACCTTCACTATACCGATGATGAAGCGCGTGGGCTTTTCTGCCGAAAAGGCCGGTGCGGTTGAGGTGGCATCCTCGGTCAACGGTCAGATCATGCCGCCGGTCATGGGGGCGGCAGCCTTTCTGATGGTCGAATACGTCGGGATTTCCTATGTGGAGGTCATCAAGCATGCTTTCCTGCCGGCGCTGATCTCTTATATCGCGCTGGTTTATATCGTTCATCTCGAGGCGCTGAAAGCCAACATGCAGGGCCTGGAGACCAGCAATCCGCCCAAGCCGCTGGTGCGCAAGGTGATCGGCTTTCTCGCTGGCCTGCTGCTGATGATGATCACTGCCCTGGCGGTCTACTACGGTTTGGGCTGGCTCAAGCCGGCGCTTGGCGATGCGGCAGCATGGGTTATCGCCGCTGTGCTGGCGGCGGTTTATGTGGTACTGCTCAAGGTGGGGGCTGACTATCCCGAGCTGGAGCTGGATGACCCCCACTCGCCGGTCGTCAAGCTGCCGCAAACGCGGCCCACGGTGATGGTGGGGCTGCAGTATATCCTGCCGGTGGTGCTGCTGATCTGGTGTTTGATGGTCGAGCGCCTGTCGCCAGGGCTGTCTGCGTTCTGGGCAACGGTGCTGATGATCTTCATTATCGTCACCCAGCGCCCGATCATGGCCGTTATGCGCAAGCGTGGTGATCTGGCCAGCGATGTGCGCGAGGGCGTGCTGGACCTTTGGGTGGGTCTGGTTACCGGGGCTCGCAACATGATTGGCATCGGTATCGCCACGGCCACGGCCGGCATTATCGTCGGAGCCGTGTCGCAAACCGGCGTAGGGCTCGTGCTGGCCGACGTGGTGGAAATTCTTTCCATGGGCCAGCTGATGCTGATCCTGCTGTTCACGGCGGTGCTCAGTCTGATCCTGGGCATGGGGCTGCCCACCACGGCCAACTATATTGTGGTGTCGGCGCTGCTGGCGCCGGTCATCGTGCAGCTTGGCGAACAGAGCGGCCTGCTGGTGCCGCTGATTGCCGTCCACCTGTTTGTGTTCTACTTCGGCATCATGGCCGATGTGACGCCGCCGGTGGGGCTGGCCTCGTTCGCAGCGGCGGCGGTGTCCGGCGGCGATCCTATCCGCACCGGTTTCCAGGCGTTCTATTACAGCCTGCGCACGGCGGCCCTGCCGTTTTTATTTATCTTCAATACCGACCTGCTGCTGATCAACGTGTCCTGGGCCCAGGGCCTGCTGGTTTTTGTAGTGGCCACGGCAGCGATGCTGATCTTTGCCGCGGCGACCCAGGGCTTTATGATCACCCGCAATCGCTGGTACGAGTCGATTCTTCTCCTGCTGGTGGCCTTCACGCTGTTTCGTCCGGGCTTCTGGATGGACAGGATCGACAACCCTTATCAAGAAGTGCCGCCGGCGGAATTCGTTGAGATGCTGGGCAGCGTCGCGCCGGACACGACGCTGCGCCTGCAAATCAGCGGTGAAGACGCCTACGGCGATCCGCTGACGACCTACATGCGGCTCCCGGTGCCTCAAGGGGCTGACGGTCAGGAGCGCCTGGAGAACCTGGGGCTCGAGCTACTGATCGAAGAGGGTCGTGCTATCGTGGACATGGTGGCCTTCGGTAGCGAAGCGGGGAAGTTGGGTTTCGACTTTGATCAGGAGATCGTCAAGGTTCAGGTGCCAGAGGGCGGCTGGCCCAAGGAACTGATGTGGATTCCTGCTTTCCTGGTCTTTGGGCTGGTGGTTATGTTGCAGCGGCGGCGCCGGAATCAAGGCACACAGCCGGTTTCTGTCTGAGGAGAGAGTTCATGTACAGCAAAATTCTGCTACCGGTTGACCTCAACGAGGAGACTTCCTGGAGCAAGGCGCTGCCTACGGCGATAGCGCTGTGCCGAAACTTTGGTGCATCGCTGCACGTGGTGACGGTGCTGCCGGACTACCGCATGCCGCTGGTAGGTTCTTATTTTCCCAAGGATTTCACAGAAAAGGCCCACCAGGCCCTCACCGAAGCCCAGCACAAGTTCATAGCCGAGCACGTGCCCGATGACATTCAGGTGCAAAGCGTGATTGTCGACGGCTCGCCCTGGGAGGGCATCGTCAAGATAGGCAAGAAGTTAGACGTCGATCTGATCGTCATGGCCTCGCACAACAAGCGCAAGTTCGCCGATTACGTGCTGGGACCCAACACCGAACACGTGGTGCACCACTCTAAGATGTCGGTGATGATTGTGCGCTGAGACCGGCGGTCTGACTCAGAGGCATGGGCTTGCCGCCCAACAAAAGAAGCCGCAGCAAAAACGCCAGCGCCCCTCTCGTCGGAGCGCTGGCGTTTGCGTTTGGCTGTTCTTTGTGATCCGAGCACAGGCGGCGGTGAGCGGCATAGCCCCTCAAGCGTTGATACTGCGTTTTCGAGGGCAGGCGGCCTGGCCGGACTTTGGCTATATTAAGCCTACGTTAAGGGCGCGCGGTGGTCGCCGCCCGGCGATATCGAGACGTCAACCGGGACAATGGGGGTGATGACATGAGTGCAGCGGTCGCAAGTCGTTCGGAAAGGGCGTCTCTCAGAATTCGCGTGCGCTCGGTCGGCATGGGCAAGCCGCGCGCCTGGCTGTCGGCGGGCATGCAAGATTTTCGACACGCCCCCGCTGTCAGCCTGGCCTACGGCGTGTTCTGGGTTGGCCTGAGCATTGCCATCACGGCAGGCGCCGTGGCGATGGGGTACTGGTACCTGCTGCTGCCCTTGGTCGCCGGTTTCATGATCGTGGGGCCATTGGTGGCAGTCGGCTCCTTTGGCATTGCCCGAGCCTTGGAGGAGGGGCGCTCTCCTACGCTGGGCGACGCCTTTGGCGGCTGGCGTGCGCATGCCGGACAGCTGATCATGATGGGCTTCATGCTGGCTCTGGTGCTGCTGGCCTGGTTTAACCTGGCAATGATTCTGTTTGCCCTGTTTTTTGGCATGGAGATTCCCAACCCGACAGAGTTTTATAGTGCGCTGCTGACGACGCCGCGGGGCTGGGGGCTGTTGTTAACGGGGACTATCGCAGGGGCCGGGCTGGCCTTTGGCGCCTTCACTATCAGTGTGGTTGCCGTACCGACGCTGATGGATCAGGATTTGACCTTCATGGAGGGCATCGAGGCAAGCGTGCGTACGGTAGGCGAAAACCTGCTGCCCATGCTGGTCTGGGCAGCGATGCTCACGGGCGCCGTGGTGATCGGCGTACTGACCTTTTATGTTGGGCTGGCGCTGATTCTTCCGGTGCTGGGCTTTGCCAGCTGGCATGCCTACGAGGATCTGGTGCGTATCGAGAAAAGCGAATCGGTATGA
>DATHXP010000166.1:0-1627 GCA_035459605.1 Halomonas sp.
GTCCGGGAAACGCCGTCTAACGCGACAAGGCGATTCCGAGGCCAGGCGACTGCTGTATCTGGCCGCCATGCAGGCCAAGCGGCAGCCGGCCTGGGACGGCTTCTACCAACGGCACATCGACCGAGGGCTGGCGCCCACCCAGGCCTTCATTGCCCTTGGCCGAAAATTGGCCCGAGTGGCGTTCGCCTTGATGAAAAACCAGACCGATTATGTACCGAAAATCCCTTGTGGGGAGACATAGAATCTCCCACAATTCAACACTCAATATTCGCTGGGCGAGCAATCTATCAGTGCTGCGGCCAGCGTGGGATAGCGCGGCTGCCACTCTAGGGCTTTTTGGATCGCGCTGGCGTCGATGCGCCGCGATTCGCTCAGGAACTCTCGCGCCATGGGGCTGGCCTGGGCGAGTACTGTTGCCAGCGGGGCCTCGGGTGGCTGGGGCAGGCCGAAGTGGGCGGCGATTTGCCGATAGACAAGACTGACAGGGCTAGGCTGATTGTCCGAGACATTGAAGGTCCCGGTAATTGGACGCTGTGCCTCGATCCGCTCGATCAGGCGGTAGAGGATGTCGGCCAGGTCTTCGGCGTGAATGCGGTTCGACCAGGGGGCCTCGGTGCTGATAGGCACCGGCGCACCGTGGCGAATTTTCCCCAGCGGCAATCGATCGCAGCTGTAAATGCCGGTGACGCGCAACACAGTGAGTGGAATGTCGGTGGCCATGGTATGGAACTGGCGCTCGGCATCCAGCCGTCGTCGCCCGCGATCATGCGAGGGGATTACCTTCGCCGACTCGTCGATCCAGTCACCGTGCCGATCTCCGTATACGCCGGTGGTGCTGAGGTAGACAATGCCGGCCGGTGCCGGCGTGCCACCGCTCAGCCAGCGTTTTACCCGTTGGTCGGTCTGGCCCTCGCGTGCCGGCGGGGCGAGGTACACCCAGATGGCGCCGGGCGCGTCGGCCTCAATGGGACGCGCTTGGTGGTCGAGATCCAGTGCCAGACCGTGCCAATGCCCCCGATGCTCCGCTGGCCGCTTGGGGGCGTGCCTGGCGATGGCGACGATGTCGCGATCGGCCAGCCGCTGCGCCAGTCGGCCGGCGATATCACCGTAGCCGGTCAACACGATTGGCCGATGGTTTGTTGCAGCAGGGGGGGAAGTCATGTCACGGCCTTTGATGGCTGGGTTGAGTGTTGGGCTGGTACTTGCCTCAAACTTTGACAAGCCTATGAAATTGTCGCTGTCTTTGCACGTTGTGGTCGACAGGTATGGGTAGTGGTGCGGCTCGGTTGAGTGGCGGCTTGAGCGAGGACAGCCGCTGACGGGGCTTTAGCGGGCGGGGCCCGCTTCCACATAAGCTTTGCGGGACTTGGCTCCCGCAGGGGGCGAACCCCCGTGTTTTGTGGGAGCTTGCCTTGCAAGCGAATCGCGCCGGCAGGCGCGAGTTGGGGTTTGGAGGCGCTGCCACGGCTTTCGCTATCCCACAATCCGGTGGGCAAAGAAAAGCCCCGCGTCAATGATGATCGGGCGGGGCTGTGCCGAGGAGCAGGGCTTGCTGCCGAAGGTCAGTTGGCGCTGCTTTGCTCGATGGCCTGCAGCATGGCATCGGCCGGGCGATATCCAGGCATGA
>DATHXP010000167.1:0-5258 GCA_035459605.1 Halomonas sp.
CCGTCGCGTATCGGCATGTTTCTCGACATGACCCTGCGCGATATCGAGCGGGTGCTCTATTTCGAAAGCTTCATGGTTGTCGATCCGGGCATGACCACGCTGGAGCGCGGCCAGCTGCTCAACGACGAGCAGTATTTCGAGGCCCTGGAGGAGTTCGGCGACGACTTCGACGCCCGCATGGGCGCCGAGGCGGTCCAGGCGCTGCTCAAGGATATCGATCTCGAGGAAGAGATCGAGCGTCTGCGCGAGGAGATTCCGCAGACCAACTCCGAGACCAAGATCAAGAAGCTCTCCAAGCGCTTGAAGCTGCTGGAAGCCTTCCACGGCTCCGGCAACGATCCGGCGTGGATGGTGATGGAGGTGCTGCCGGTGCTGCCGCCGGACCTGCGTCCGCTGGTGCCGCTGGACGGCGGGCGCTTCGCGACCTCGGACCTCAACGACCTCTACCGTCGGGTGATCAACCGCAACAACCGCCTCAAGCGCCTGCTCGACCTCAACGCGCCGGACATCATCGTGCGCAACGAGAAGCGCATGCTGCAGGAGGCGGTCGATGCGCTGCTCGACAACGGCCGCCGCGGTCGCGCCATTACCGGCTCCAACAAGCGTCCGCTGAAGTCGCTGGCCGACATGATCAAGGGCAAGCAGGGGCGTTTCCGCCAGAACCTGCTGGGCAAGCGCGTCGATTACTCCGGGCGTTCGGTCATCGTGGTGGGGCCGACCCTGCGTCTGCACGAGTGCGGGCTGCCCAAGAAGATGGCGCTGGAGCTGTTCAAGCCGTTCATCTACGCCAAGCTGCAGGCCAGCGAGCAGGCCTCGACCATCAAGGCCGCCAAGAAGATGGTCGAGCGCGAGCTGCCCGAGGTGTGGGATGTTCTCGCCGAGGTGATTCGCGAGCATCCGGTGCTGCTCAACCGCGCGCCGACCCTGCACCGCCTCGGCATCCAGGCCTTCGAGCCGCTGCTGATCGAAGGCAAGGCGATTCAGCTGCACCCGCTGGTGTGTGCCGCCTACAACGCCGACTTCGACGGCGACCAGATGGCGGTGCACGTGCCGCTGACCCTGGAAGCCCAGCTCGAAGCCCGCGCCCTGATGATGGCCACCAACAACGTGCTGTCGCCGGCCAACGGCGAGCCGATCATCGTGCCCTCCCAGGACGTGGTGCTGGGCCTGTACTACATGACCCGCGAAAAGACCAACGCCAAGGGCGAGGGCATGATCTTCTCCGGCCTCAATGAGGTGGAGCGGGCTTTCAATACCCAGCACGTGGCGCTGCACGCGCGCATCAAGGTGCGCCTCGACGAGGTCGAGGTCGACGAGGAGAGCGGCGAGCGCCGTGAAGTGCGTCGCCTGCACGACACCACCGTCGGTCGTGCGCTGCTGTTCCGCATCCTGCCCGAAGGCGTGCCCTTCGAGCTGATCGATCAGCCGATGAACAAGAAGGCCATTTCCAAGCTGATCAACGAGGTTTATCGCCGCGCCGGTCTTAAGCCGACGGTGATCTTCGCCGACCAGCTGATGTATACCGGCTTTCGGCTGGCGACCTGGTCCGGCGTGTCCATCGGCGTCAATGATTTCGTCATTCCCGCGGAAAAGGCCGAGATCGTCCAGGCGGCCGAAGGCGAGGTCAAGGAGATCGAGGACCAGTTCTCCTCGGGCCTGGTGACCGCGGGCGAGAAGTACAACAAGGTCATCGACATCTGGGCGCGGGCCAACGATCAGGTCGCCAGAGCGATGATGGCGGGGATCTCCAGGGAGGCGGTCACCGATCGCGACGGCAACGAAGTCGAGCAGGACTCGTTCAACAGCGTCTTCATCATGGCCGACTCGGGAGCCCGGGGCAGCGCGGCGCAGATCCGCCAGCTGGCGGGCATGCGCGGCCTGATGGCCAAGCCGGACGGTTCGATCATCGAAACGCCGATCATTGCCAACTTCCGTGAAGGCCTCAACGTCCTGCAGTACTTCATCTCGACCCACGGCGCGCGCAAGGGCCTGGCGGATACGGCGCTCAAGACCGCCAACTCCGGCTATCTGACCCGGCGCCTGGTCGACGTGGCCCAGGATATGGTGATCACCAGCACCGACTGCGGCACCGAGAACGGCCTGACGCTGCATCCGGTCATCGAGGGCGGCGACATCATCGTCACCCTGGCCGAGCGCGTGCTGGGGCGCGTGGTTGCCCAGGATGTGATCGACCCGACGGGCGATGAGGTGCTGATTGCGCGCGGCACTCTGCTCGACGAGGCCTGGTGCGCCAAGCTCGATACCATGAGCGTCGATGAAATCGTGGTGCGCTCGGCAATTACCTGTGACGTGGTTCACGGCGTCTGCTCCAGCTGCTACGGGCGCGACCTGGCGCGCGGCCATCAGGTCAACGTGGGTGAGGCGGTCGGCGTGATTGCCGCCCAGTCCATCGGCGAGCCGGGCACTCAGCTGACCATGCGCACCTTCCACATCGGCGGCGCCGCATCGCGCGCCTCGGCGGTGGACAGCGTGCAGGTCAAGCACGGTGGCAGCGTGCGCCTGAACAACGTCAAGTCGGTCGAGCGCACGGATGGCAAGCTGGTCGTGGTATCCCGCTCCGGTGCGCTGGCGGTAGCCGATGAGCACGGCCGCGAGCGCGAGTACTACAAGCTGCCCTACGGTGCCGAGCTGTCGGTGCGCGACGGGGATGAGGTCGATCCCGGCCAGGCCGTGGCCAAGTGGGATCCGCACACCCACCCGATCATCGCCGAGGCCGAAGGTCGCGTGCAGTATGTCGAGCTGGAAGAAGGCCTTACCATGCACCGCAGCGTGGACGAGATGACCGGCCTGTCGTCCATCGAGGTGATCGAGTCGGCGGCGCGCCCCATGGCCGGCCGCGACAAGCGACCGATGATCCTGCTGTCCGACGAGAGCGGCGAGACGGTGACGTTGCCCGGTAGCGACACGCCGATCCAGTATCCGCTGCCCGGCAAGGCGATCATCACCGCCGATGATGGCTCGCCGATCGGCGTGGGTGAAGTGGTGGCGCGGATTCCGATGGAGGCGTCCGGCACCAAGGACATCACCGGCGGTCTGCCGCGCGTGGCCGACCTGTTCGAAGCGCGCAAGCCCAAGGATCCGGCGATTCTTGCCGAGATCAGCGGCGTGGTGAGCTTCGGCAGGGAGACCACGACCCGGCGCCGTTTGATCATCACGCCGGAAGAGGGCGATGCCTACGAGACGCTGATCCACAAGTGGCGCCAGATCGCGGTGTTTGAGGGCGAGACGGTCGAGAAAGGCGAGATCATCTCGCACGGCCCGAGCAGCCCCCACGATATCCTGCGCCTGCTGGGCATTGAAGAGCTGGCCAAGTACATCACCGCCGAAGTGCAGGAGGTCTACCGCCTGCAGGGGGTCGGCATCAACGACAAGCACATCGAAGTGATCGTGCGTCAGATGCTGCGCAAGGTCGAGATCATCGAGCCGGGGGACGCCGACTTCATCCGCGGCGACCAGATCGAGCTGGCCCAGGTGCTGGAGCAGAATGCGCGCCTGGAGAAAGCTGGCAAGTTCCCGGCCAGGTATCAGCGCCTGCTACTGGGTATCACCAAGGCCAGCCTGGCCACCGAGTCGTTCATCTCCGCGGCCTCCTTCCAGGAGACCACGCGGGTGCTGACCGAGGCGGCGGTGACCGGCAAGCGCGACCATCTGCGCGGCCTGAAGGAAAACGTGGTGGTGGGACGCCTGATTCCCGCAGGCACCGGCCTGACCCACCACGCCGAGCGGCGCCGGCGGCGTGAGGGTGGCGAGCAGGCGGTGCACCCCTCCGCCTACGATGTCGAACAGGAGCTGGGCGCCCAGCTTACCGCGCTGGATGCCGACGACAGCAAGTAACAACACTTGAGCGACCGACCAGGCCCGGTGCCTTGCGGCACCGGGCTTGACGACTCGGACCTCAGCCCTTAGAATGCGCAGCCTTTGATAGTGGGCCAGTTATATCTGCCTCGCTATTGAGGGATATGGCAACCCATTGGAGTCAGCGATACAACATGGCAACGATCAATCAGCTAGTGCGCAAGCCGCGCAAGCGTCAGGCGACCAAGACTGACGTCCCTGCGCTGCAGTCTTGCCCGCAGAGGCGCGGCGTTTGCACCCGCGTCTACACCACCACCCCCAAGAAGCCCAACTCGGCCCTGCGCAAGGTGTGCCGCGTGCGCCTGACCAACGGCTTTGAAGTCTCCTCCTACATCGGTGGTGAAGGTCACAACCTCCAGGAGCACTCCGTGGTCCTGATTCGTGGCGGTCGCGTCAAGGACCTTCCGGGCGTGCGCTATCACACCGTGCGCGGAGCGCTTGACACCTCGGGCGTTCAAAACCGCCGGCAGGGTCGTTCCAAGTACGGCACCAAGCGGCCCAAGGCCTGATCCAGACGTTCTGGCGCGGTGGCAGCCGCCACCGAAGTGTGACTATTTGACACGGTCTGATAAGAGTAAGGTCGAGCGCGGTCTCGAGTTTACCTGAAGGACCCTTTGATTGAGGGCTTATCATGCCTAGAAGACAAATTGCTGCCAAACGCGAGATTCTGGCAGATCCGAAATTTGGCAGCGAGCGTCTGGCCAAGTTCATGAACCACCTGATGGTCAGCGGCAAGAAGTCCGTCGCTGAGCGTATCGTCTATGGTGCGCTGGACCGGGTTGCCGAGCGCAGCAAAGATGAACCGCTGGAGCTCTTCGAGCGTGCGCTGGAGGCCATCCAGCCCATGGTCGAGGTGAAGTCCCGCCGCGTCGGCGGAGCGACCTATCAGGTGCCGGTTGAGGTGCGTCCGTCTCGCCGTCAGGCGCTGGCCATGCGCTGGATGGTAGACGCCGCTCGTCGTCGCGGCGAGAAGACCATGGTGCAGCGCCTGGCGGGTGAAATTCTGGATGCTGCCGACGGCAAGGGTTCGGCCGTGAAGAAGCGCGAAGACGTGCACCGCATGGCAGAAGCCAACAAGGCTTTCTCGCACTTCCGCTTCTAAGCGCACTGTTCTTTAGTGCGCCGCTTCTAAACGCATCGCCAACCAACGGGGAATCTTACCGTGGCACGCAAAACACCACTCAAGCGCTATCGTAATATCGGTATCGTCGCACACGTCGATGCCGGCAAGACCACCACCACCGAGCGGGTGCTGTTCTATACCGGTATCAACCACAAGCTGGGCGAGACCCACGAGGGTGCTTCCACCACCGACTGGATGGAGCAGGAGCAGGAGCGGGGCATCACCATCACCTCCGCGGCCGTGACGACCTTCTGGCGGG